>JAEUQD010000366.1 GCA_016789925.1 Bryobacterales bacterium
CGAAGCCCAGGTCGCCTAGCTGGCCGACTGGAGAGGACATCTGCTCCCAGGAGTCCCCAAAGTTCCGCGAGCGGATGAAATCGGCGCCGGTACCGGTGACGAACACCAGCCGGCGGTCCGGCGACGCCTGCAGAGTGTGCAGCGACGGCATGGGATTCAACCTGGCGAAGGTGCGCCCCCCATCCGGCGACCGGTAGACGGCGTCAAATATCGAGTCGCCGCTTCCGGAGTTAGTCACGCCCCAGACGCTGATCAACAACAGGCCGGGCCGGGCCGGATCGCTGAGGACTTGGATACCGTCGTTGGAGACTAGTACTCCGGGCCGGCCGATCGGAATCCGGCCCCCGGGTGTCCAGGTGAGACCTTCATCTGCACTGGAGAGAATATCTCCGTTCACGCTGCCACAGTACAGCCGGCGCGGGTCGGTGCGGTTGTGCTCCACCCGGCTGGCGCAGCCATTGGCGCCCAACGGGCGGAACGACTGGCCGCCGTCCGCGCTCTTGTAGAGCATGTTGCCCAGTTGCAGGTAGACCGCCGCGGGATTGCCATGCACGTAGAGCGAGGCCAGCGGGGCCCCGTTCTCCGGCAGTCCGGTGGTGAGCGCGGTCCAATTAGCGCCGCCGTCCTGCGTGCGCCACATATACTGACGCCCCGCCCAAACCAGCACATAGGCCACCCCGGAGGCCAGCGGGTCCAACTCCACCTGCCGGATGCGCGCCCGCTGCCATGGCACGCGCAGCGAAGTCCACGTCGCCCCGTTGTCGGTGCTGCGAAACAGTCCACTGAAGAACCGCGTGGCCGGATCGGCGGCCGTCGCGGCCGGGTTCCGGATCTGCGTATAGCCCCACAGCGTGGTGGGCTGTCGAGCGTCGATCCGTACCCCGAACAGGTCGTCGTCGAAGCTCACTTGCGCGAATGCGGTGGACCCGCTCAGGGCCGCAATGGCCCAAAGGGCTCGGATTGTCCAGCCCAGGTAACCACCCGAGGAATGACGCGATAAAGACATCAGCAGGCCCCCTCCAATCACGGGACGTTCACCAGGGAATGGCGAAGAAATCCCGCGGGGCGCGTCAATCTTTTCCGGTTTTCAGTACCAGTTCGACTTTCCTGCGGAAGGTGGAGGTGGGCGACCATGTTGCGCCGGCGGCGGCGAGGGCTTCGGCGGCGCGGGCCTTGGCCTGATCGGGCTTTCCGGCGCGGGCCAGGCAGATGCACTCGACGGCGAGGCGGTTGCCTTTCCATTGCGGGGGCATCTTGCCGCCGGTAAGCCGGTCGGCTTCGGCCAGCAGGGGCGAGGCCTTCTCGCAATGGCCGGCGCGGAAATAAGTGATGGCGGCGTCGATCAGGATCATCCAGCGGGTTTGGGTCAGTTCGGCGGCGCGGGCGGAGGCGAGGGCGACTGCCTGGTCGGCCAGGGCGAGGGCGCGGGTGGTGTTGCCGGCTTCCGCCAGACGCTGCCCGGCCATGACTTTGAGACGGATGGCTTCGAAGGGCGCGGCCGAGGATTCGGCGAGGGTGACGGCCTCGTCGAGCGAGCGGGCGGCGGCGGCAACGTCTTTGGCCGCGTATTCGGCGGCAGCTCGGCTTTGCAGCAGGGCGATATGGATGTTCCGTCCGTCCGGGGATCGGTCGGCGAGGCGAAGCGCCTCCTGGGAGACGGTGATGGCTTCGGCCGGTTTGGCCTGGCGCACCAGGAGGCGAATGTATCCATTGAGGATGAGGGCCTTGAACAGCGGGGCGGGCATGCCCGTCTCCAGGCCCGAGTCGGGGACTTGAGGCAAGAGGGCAACCGCCTCCTTGGTAAGGTTGCCGCTGGGGTCGCCTTCGCAACTGGCGCGAATCTGGTCGCGGTTGAGAAGATAGCTGACTTGCCGGTAGACGGGGACTTCGTTGCGGTGGGTGGCCAGGATTCGGTCGCCCTCGGCGGAGATGCGCGTGCTCTGGGCGCAGTCGCCCCGGCTGAGGTGAAGAGAGCCGAGAGTGGCGGCGGCGGTGAGCTGTGCGCTGGGCGAGCCCGCCCGCTGCGCGCGGGCGTGTGCGCGCTCCAGAACTTCGACGGCGCGGGATTCCTGGCCGGACTGAAACAGGTGAGCGCCGAGGTTGGTTTCGAGGTCGGAGGCGACGGTTTCGTCCTGGAGATCGCCGCGGGCCAGGCGTTGGTCGGCCCGCTGGAGAAGTTCCCGTACCGTCATCTCGCGGTGGCCTCCGTAGATCGGATTGGAACTCGAGATGAGCCAGACGAGGAACTCCGAGGATGCCTGCGCGCGCCGGCCTTGTTCGAGGGCTCGTTGGCGTTCGCGCCAGCCGTAGAGTGTGGCCCCGGCGATGGTGAGCAACAGGAGCGCGGTAACAGCGAGCAGGGCGCGATGACGGGAGGCGTATTTCCGGAGGCGATAAGCGGTGGTCTGGCGGCGGGCCAGCACGGGACGGTTTTCCAGGTATCGGCGGAGGTCGTCCGCAAAGTCGGCGATGGTAGCGTAGCGGTCCTTGGGATCGGCGGCGAGGGCCTTGGCGACGACTCGGTCGATATCACCCGCGAGCGCGGCGCGCAGCCGGTTGATCGTGATGCCGCGGTCGCGGGCGGCCTGTTCGGTAATCCGCTCGGCCATGCGCGGTGCGGTGGATGCGCCAGCCGCGCGTTCGGCAACCGAGGCCAGCGAGACGCCGCCGAACGGGTTGGCCCCGGCCAGCAGTTCGTAGAGCACCATGCCGAGGCTGTAGACGTCGCAAGCGGTGGAGACGGGCTCGCCGCGGAGTTGTTCGGGCGCGGCGTAAAGAGGAGTCAGGTAACGCGTCGTGGTGAGAGAGCCGACCGGATCGATCAGCTTGGCGGTACCGAAATCGAGCAGGCAGACGTGCCCATCCGCGGTGATGAAAAGGTTACTGGGCTTCAGGTCGAGGTGGACAACGAGGTTGCGATGGGCGGCGGCGATGGCGTCGCAGGCGCTGACGATGAGACGGATGCGGTCAGCGATCGGGAGTCGGTGCTCCTTGGCGTACTGGTCAATAGGTTGGCCGTGAACCCGTTCGAGCACCAGGTAGGGCTGCCGGGCGGCGGTGACGCCGGCGTCGAGCACGCGGCAGATGGCGGGGTGGTCGAGGCGGACGAGGATGGCCTGCTCCCGCTGAAAGCGTTTGAGGTCTTCGGGGTCGAGCAGGTAGGAGTGGAGCAGCTTCAGCGCGACGGGTTGCACGACGCCGTTGACGGTGCGCTCGGCGGCATAGACGGTGCTGGTGCCGCCGCGGCCCAATTGGCCGGTGATCGTGTATTCGCCAATGCGCGTGGGGGTTTCAGTTTCGGATCTGGAGTCGAAGGCGGCGCGGGCTTCGCTTTCGGAAGCCAGAGACTGGAGGAGGGCGCGTGCTTCGGCGCGGATTCCCTCATCGGGCTCAGCTTGCGCAAGAAACGCTTCGCGTTCGGCCTCTGGGAGAGTCTCCATGCGCTCGCACAGTTCCTGGATGCGGCGCCAACGTGCATCGGGAGCCATATCTACCTATAGCGCGAATTCGGTGGAGCGCACGTCACCGGGCCGGCGACAGGGCCTATTTGGCTTGCTCCAGACGCGAATAGAGCCAGGCGCGGGCGAGGCGCACCTTGCGGTCGACGCTGGACTTGGAGACTCCCAGGAGTTCGGCGGTTTCCTCAACGCTGCATCCGAGAATGAAGCGAAGTTCCACCATGCGGGCCTGCTCCGGATCGAGTGCCTCGAGTTCGGAGAGTGCGCGGTCGAGGTCGAGCATGCCCGGACCGGCGGCATCCACCCAGGGCATCTCTTCGTGCAGGGGGACTCGCGCGGCGTCGCCGCCGCGCTTGACGACGGCCGCGGCGCGGGCGTGGTCGATCAGTGCCAGGCGCATGAGTTTCGCCGAGAGGGCGTAAAAGTGAGACCGGCTTTCAAACCGCGCTTCACGCCGGGCGAGGTACTTCAGGAAGAGTTCGTTGACCAACCCGGTGGCCTGCAGCGTGTGGCCTTTGTGTTCGCGGCGCAGACAAGAGGCGGCGATGGAGCGGAGTTGCGGATACACAAGCGGCGCCAGCTTGTCGAGGGCCGACCGGTCGCCGCAGCCCCATTGGTCGAGGAGCAAAGTGATGTCTGAGTCGCTCATTGGGGCCAGCCCGAAGATCCAGGATAGCGTGCACTCACTTGTCGGGGCGGATACCCGGAGCGCTAATCGGCACGGTCTTCGTAGTGGGCGCGTACCGGGCCACAGCCTCGCGGATCTGAGCCGCATTCCCGATGAGCGTGAACTGGAGGTTTTCGGCGCGGAAGTACTTGCGCGCGGCGGCGGTGGCCTGCTCCGGCGTGATGGAATCGATCCGCGAGAACAGATCGTCGATTTCGCCGCGGTTCAGCGTGAACAGTTCCAGGTCGCCCAGAACCTGGGCCAATTGATCGGAAGTTTCGAGATTCTCAGTCGGGAAGACGCCCTTGACATAGGCCTTGGCGGACTGGAGTTGTTCGGCGGTGATTCCCTTGTCCCGCAGGCGCCGCAAGACATCGAGGGCCAGATCGATTGTTTTTGCCGTGGTGTCGGTCTTGGTGAAAGTGACCATGGAAAATGCGCCCGTCAGCCGATCGGTTTGGAAGCGCGAGGACGCGCCATAAGTGAGTCCGCTATTTACGCGCAACTCGTCGTTCAACATTGACGTGAACCGGCCACCGAACAGAGTATTCACAAGCAAGAGGACGACGCGGTCGGGATGGGAGCGATGAATCCCTGGCTGCTGAATCGCGAAGTAAGTCTGGGTGGCATCGGGCTTGTCGACCAGCAGGAGACGCGGCCCATTGAAGACGGGGTTTGCGGCCGACTTCCAGGCATAGGGACTACCGGGTGGAAGCGGACTGAACCGTTCCGCCAACCGCTTACTCATCTGCGCGGGCTCGAAGTCGCCCACGGCGACCAGGAAGAGATTGCGGCCGACGTAGAGGGAACGGTGATAGTCGTTGACCTGCTGGCGAGTGAGGGCGGCGTAACTCAATTCGTCTGCCGGGCGGCCATAGGGGTGACCGGAACCGAAGAAGAAGGCTCGGGCGTAGAGGGATACGATGCGGTCCGGCTCGTCCTTGAGAGCTTTGGCGGCCGCGACGCGTTCGTCGCGGGCCTTGACGAACTCGCCTTCCGGGAAAGCAGGCTTTGTCAGCGCATCGGAGAACAACTCGAGCGCGCGATCCGCATCCTTGGAAAGGAATTCGATGGAGACAACGGTGGATTGGTTGTCGGCGGAGGTTTTGAATTCGGCGCCAATGAAGTCGAGCGCCTGGGCAAACTGCTCGGAGTTTCGCGGGCCCGCGCCGCGCCGAAGCAGTTCGGCGGTGAGGTTCGCCAGGCCGGCGCTTCCAGGCGGTTCAGCCTCGGCCCCTCCGCGAATCACCGCGCGCAAAGTGATGAGCGGCACATCGCGCTTGGCGGACAGGAGCAGGGTGACTCCGTTGGGCAAGGTCTGACGTGAGAACTGCGGGATCTTCACCTGCGCCGTCAGGGGGAGCGCAATCGCGGCCCAAAACAAGGCGCGTCTCATCGTGGGTTCTCCTCGGGCGACAGGATACCGACGGTACGCTGGTGATCGCCCAGATACTGCTTTGCCACACGCTGCACGTCGGCGGCAGTGATCTTTTCCAGATCCGCCGCCAAACTGTTCAGCTTCTGATAGCCGCCGTGAAAGACTTCGGCTTCGCCGATGGCGTTGGCCTTGCCGTCGATAGTCTTCAGCGTGCGGAACAGGCTGGTCATCACCTGGTTGCGGGCCTTGGTCAATTCGTCGGCGGTCACGCCCTGATCGCGCAGACGCGCGAGTTCGGCGTAGATCGCCTGCTCGGCCTTGTCCGGACTGGCGCCGGGCCGCAATTGCGAGAATACGACGAACTGCCCCGGATCGAGGGACTCCTGGGTAAACCCTTCGATGCCGACCGCTAGCTGGTCTGTGTCGATCAACCTGCGGTAGAGCCGCGAACTGCGCCCGTCGCTCAAGACGCTACGCATCAGTTGGATGGGCCACCAGTCCGCGTGCCTGGTCTCCGGGACGTGATAACTCACCATCAGCAACGGCGCTTGAGCGGCTTTCCGGACCACGACACGCCGCTCGCCCATCTGCGCGGGCTCCCTGGTCCGGACCGGAGGTGGAGGCTCCTGCCGGGGAACCGGCTCGAGGTGTTTCCGCGTCAAGGCCAGCACATCCGCCTGCTTCAGCGCGCCGGCAACCACCAGCACGCAGTTGTTAGGCGCGTAACCCATGCGGAAATGCTGCTTCAGATCGTCGATGGTCCAGGCTTCAATGTCGGAAGCCCAGCCGACGACGGGCCACTGGTAGGGATGGGCGAGGTAGGCAGTGGCGCCGAGATGCTCGAACAACATGCCAAAGTTGTCGTTGTCCACGCGCAAGCGTCGCTCGGAATAGACCACGCCTCGCTCGCTCTCGATGATCTTGGGGTCGAAGGCGAGGTCCCGAATCCGGTCGGCCTCGAGGTCGAAAACCAGGTCGGCGGCGGTGGCCGGGAACCAATCCTGGTACACGGTGAGGTCGCGGTTGGTGTAAGCATTGTTGCGGCCGCCGTTTTTTTCCATCACGATGTCGAACGTCTTGGGTCCGAATTTCTTGGCCCCGTTGAACATCATGTGCTCGAAAAAGTGCGACATCCCGGTGGCCCCTGGCCGTTCGTTGCGGGACCCCACCTTGAAGAACAGGTAGAGGGCGACGTTGGGGATGTCGTGATCCTCGTGGATGAGGACCTTCATGCCATTGTTGAGGGTAAATTCGGAAACGGGAATGTTTTGCGCAGCAGCAAGCCCGGCGCAAGCCAAGCCGACGGCGAGAGATCGCCACATCCGACCAAGATAGCACCGGGCTAAAGTTCGGTCTCGGCCTCGCGCTGCAAGCCTTCGCGGTCGAGGATGCGCACCTCTCGCCCGGAAACTTCGATCAACTTCTCGACTTGAAACCGGCCGAGGTTGCGCGTGACGACTTCGCGGACCGTACCGAGCCGCGAGGCCATTTCCTGATGCGTGACGGGCAGGGTGAACCGGTCTGTGCCGAACTCGAGCAGTTGCGCCGCCAAGCGCTGCCGGATCGACCCGAAGCTGATCCGTTCGATGGTGGACACCAACTGGCGCAAGCGGCGGCCCACGACGCGGAGCGATTGCCAGGCAATGGCGGGGTGTGAATGGCAGAGTTGAAAGAAGTCGCGCGCGTCGATGAACAGGGCCAGGCACTTCTGCGTGGCGATGGCGGATGCCGGATAGGGATCCCCATCAAACACGGTGACTTCGGCCACGCCGGAAGGAGCGGGAATGAGCGCAAGCATCACCTCGCGTCCGGAGGAAGACGTCTTGGAGATCTTTACCGCGCCTTCGATCAACAAATACAGACCGCGACAGGGTTCGCCTTCCAGGAAAAGCTGGTTCCCTGCTTCATACTGCTTCTCGATGGCGCGCTGAGCGAGAGCGGATAAATCCTCCTCGCTCAGCTCGGCAAAAATCGGGATGCGCCGTAGGAGCGCCGCGCGAGTCGGCCGTCCGGCACCGTCAATTGAGCGAATTAACGTAGGCAAGCAGGTCCGCCATGTCGGTATTTTTGAAACGAGGCCATTCGATCTTCTTCTCTTTCATCTTACCGAGCATATCGGGGCCATGCCGCCAGAGGGCCGAAACTACACCAATCGAGTCCAGATTCTTGGTCTTGCTGGTGAGCGGCGGCGCTCCCGAGGACTGGTCGCCATGACAGGAGCCGCACTTGCGCGAGGCATACACTTTCGCCCCGCGAGACACGTTCCCAGGAGCCTCAAAGTACTGAATCGACCACAGATAACCCACCAGCCGGCGCATTTCGGCATTGCTGATATCCGGCGGCAACTGAACCATCTTCGGCGCATGGTTCCACAGCGCCACGGCCAGGTCGGTCGACGTCCGCGTCCGGAGTCTACCCTTCGCTAGATCGAGATCCCCTCTGTGGCAGGTGGTGCAGCCTTTGGCTTCGAAGAGCGCAGCGCCGGTGTCGGGCGCCGCCGGCGAAAACTGGGGCGGGCCGCCCTTGGCGCCGGGCACGTTCCTGACATACAGCATCAAGTCGGTCAATTCCTGGCCGTTCAAACTCGGCCAGTTGAGTTTCCGCTTGGCGAAGGCGTCTTTCATTTTCGGCGCATGGTTCCACATGTTGCGCGCCAGTTCAATCGGATCAGAGGCCGAACGCCATTGGGTCACCGCCGGCGCCTCGCTCCCGGCCCCATCCACCTGGTGGCACTCGGAGCATTTTTTCGAAACAAACACCTGGCGTCCACGGGCGGCGTCGCCAGGACTCTCGAAGTAGCGAAAGGCGAAGAAATAGGCGTAGAGGTCCGCCGCCTGCTCGTCGGAAATCTGGGGCCGAGGAATGTTGGCCCGGTCCATGGCCGACCACATCTGCGGCGCATGGTTCCACATCAGCGAGGCCATCAGCGACGGGCTGAAAGCGCGGGCGGTACGCTGCCCGAGGTCCGGAGCGCTCTGCCCGCCTTTTCCCTGCACGGAATGGCAGCTAATGCAGCGCTGACTTTCAAACAACTGGGCGCCGCGTTGTGCATCCCCCGGGATGATCAAAAACGCGAATAACCACCACATACGGATATCCTCCCTAGCGCGTCAATCGCAGGCCGACAACACCCATGTGGGTTCGAAAGCCCTCATACAGGAACAAAGCCTGCGTCATTCCATACCATCGCCACTCGCCGTAGGCTTCCACTATCGCATTGAGCGGAAGCGCTAAACGACCTACTGGCTGATAGTAGTTTGTGGGCCGGCTGCCGCCGGAGCGGAACAGCGAACCTCCCACTGAGAGATAAGGAGAGCGGGGCGCCGCACCACGCGGGCGCAAATCTACCAACGTGGTGACCATGTGACCCTCGTCACGATAGTAGGAACGCTCCGTCAGAAGCGTTTGCGGCGCCAGATATTGGACGTCCGACCGGATGGAGGACTTGGTGTACTCCGTCAGCAGGCTGAAATGCTTGCCGCCCTTGGGCATCCATTGCAGCGAGCCCGAAATCGCGTAGTTGCGCAGTTCATACGCGGCAAAATTGCGCAGCGTGGGCGCCGGACTCGTGTTGGGATTGTAGTTGTCGAGGAAATAAAAACTCGAGGCAAAGCGCAGGCTGGCCGGAAGCTCGGCCTGCACGCGGGCGCGAACTTGATGGTAGTTGTGCAGGCTGGTCCGGAAGTAGTTCTTGTCGCCGGGCGAGCCTTCGTAGTCCAGATTTGCCCGGACCTTCGCCGTAGGACGGACGGTTAACCCTGCCAGCCCCACATGCATCCGGATCTGGCCGGTGGATGGCTGGCCGGAGGTCAGCAGAGAGGGCGGAGTGACAGCGTCTCCCCAGACATAGCGGTAGCCGCCGCGCAGCGTCACCTTGGGAATCACGTCCAGAAAGCCATCGGTCTGCTGGCGGTTGTAGTTCACGACCAGGCGTTCAGCGGTAAACAGGTTGCGCGCTTCCACCGGTGTCGCCCCCGTCAGGAATTGCTCGGCGAGCAACGCGGAGGAGGCGTTGTGGAACCGGTCCGTCCAGAACGACTGCAAGATTCGGACCCAGCGGCCCCCCCGAATTTCGGCCGCGGCCGACCCTGAATTCCTGGGCATCTTTGCTTCCGCGCCCAGCAGGCTCTGAAAGGTGTTGAAGAAGCGGCCCGCACCGAGCAGAAACAGACCGCTCCCGCGGTCCGTGTAGTTCACATCCGTGGTCGGACGCGAGTGAATAAACGAGGCGTAGAGATTCACCCAGTCCGCGGGAGCGGCAGTGAGGAGACCTTTGGTAAATACGTTGCGGCCCTCCACCTGGTAGGACTGCAACAGGTCGGTCAGCACCAGTTGCTGGCCCAGAATGGGAGCGGTCCGGTTACCCAGATTGCGCAGCGAGGAGAAGATCCGCTGATTGTCGCGAAAGGTTCCGCCGCCCTGCTCGAGGGTGGCGTGGAAGCGGCGCAACTCAATCCGCACGCCACCGCGGAAGATATTGGAACCGTCGTCGAGCACCGTCGGCACGGGATACTCATTGGAATTGGCCACGTAGGGCGTAATTCCCAACCCGGAACCATCGTCGCGCGTGAACGAAACGTAGGGAACAATCCACCGTCCCGGCATGAGTTCGAGTTCGACATTGGACATCCGGCGCTTGGCGTCATAGGACCGCTGATTCAACAGCGTTTGCGGTGCACCTGGGTTGGCGAACGAAGGCAGGAAGTTAAAGTATTGGATATTGCGATAATCGCCGGTCAGCCGGTAGGCGCCTGTGCGTTCCATGTCGATGCGCAGCGTGTTGTAGGGGTCACCGCCCCAGCTATGCGCGCCAATGTTCAAGCGGTCGAAAATCCGGCGTTTCGGGTCGGTAATCTGCGCCTCGAGGCCAAGGAGTTTCGGCCCGGACCCGAGGTTCACCACACTGCGATAGGTGTTGAGATCGCCGCGCACATCCTGCACGAAGCGATTGCCTACGTCAATCTGGAAGTTGAAATTACGCTCCGGCGTTGGATTGGGAGACTCAGCGGGGGCAGTGGCCTCCGCCTTCGCCTCCTCAGGCGGTTTGGCCTCCGCGGCGGGTTTAGCCTGTTCCTGGGCGAGCGTCAGGCCGGCGCTCAATAAGAGGACAAATAGCGGTTTCATCGCAGCAGCGCCTTGTTCACGTGGGAACCGTGGATTTTCTGGTGACAGATGGTGCAGTTACGGAAGCGCGCGCTCCGAAGATCGTGGAAGGCGGGTGGAACCCCACCCTGCGCGGCTCCGCCGAGGAGGTTTGTGTGGCACTCGAGGCATTGCTGCGTCACGTTGTGCCGTGTCAGCATGCGCGGGTTGCTCGATCCGTGCGGCTCGTGACAGGCCGAACAGCCCTCGACGCGCATCGGGGCATGTTCAAAGGCGAACGGACCTCGCTTGTCGGAGTGGCAGTTCAGGCACGACGGTTCGCCGCCAATGGCCATTCTGACGTTCTTGGTCAGGAAACTGCCGTGAGGATTGTGGCAGTCAGTGCAAGCCATGGGCTGGTTGGGCGTGTTCCGCTGCGCGAGTTGATGCGCATGGGGGCGCTGAAACTGGGCGCGCGCACTCATGTGACAGGTGGCGCATTGCTCGTTGATCCTGACCGCGCGAGGCCCGGGTGGCGCCGGCTTATGCACCGAGTGGCAACCGGTACAGGACACCTGGTTGCGCGCGTGTCCGCCCATCACGCGACCGGAATGCGTCGACTGGTTGGCATGGCAGGCCAGACAGGTCTTATCCGCCTGACCCGGCGTCAGTTTGGACGGTTGGAGAATATTGGTGGGGTCGGCGGATTCGGCGTGTTTTGCCCCTGGTCCATGACAGGACTCGCAGGCTCGCGTTTCCCAACCTTTCCTTTTATCCTTTTCAATCGCCGCATGCCGGTTCTTCTTAAAGAAAGAGTTATAGATGTCTTCGTGGCAGCCCATGCAAGTGTCTGACCCGGCATAGGGCGAGGCGGGTTCGGCGGCGGCGGGAGCGGCGGCTGGCTGGGCTTCCTGCGCCCAGCCCATGGACCAAAAAACGAGCAGGGCCGCCAGAGCGGGGAAAGCGGACCTGCTCAGAGAATATCTAGCAGCTGCGATCATAGGATGCTCACCTGGATCAAGAATCTGTACATTTCGAAGAGGGAGTGGAGACCACCCGTTCCGGCAGCGGCTCCACTCCCTGGAGCCGGTTCTCCCGGACGCTTTACTGTGCGTGCGCCCGATTCACCGAGAAGTCGGCGTTGGGTCCGTGACAGGCGGCGCAACTCTCACCCAGAACCGTTGTATTGGCCAGGGCGTGAGAAGCGGCGGCGACGGAGGTATGACAGCCGGTGCATGCCGCGGTGGTCCGCAGCACCGGATTGATGAGGCCCCGAGGATCCACAATGGTCCCGGTCGCAGCCAGCGGCAGTTGTTGGCTGTTGTTGATGTGGCACATGTTGCAGTTTTGCAACCGGCCCGGGAAGCCAACGTCGTTGTAGGTGTAT
Organism: Bryobacterales bacterium; assembly: GCA_016789925.1. Lineage (GTDB taxonomy): Bacteria > Acidobacteriota > Terriglobia > Bryobacterales > Bryobacteraceae > JADLDI01. The sequence goes on from JAEUQD010000366.1 coordinate 11,973, forward strand.
TTCACGCTGCCGCGGCCATAAACAGCGTATTCGCGCGTTTGTTCATGACCGGCGTGGATGCGGTGAACCATCACCGAGAACTCGATGGATTCAGCCGGACGGTCGGTCGTCGGACGCACCGCGGCATCGGTTTGTGCAGGATTGTGGCAGAGCACACACTGCTCAATCGTATTGCGATTGTTGCCGTGCAGGCTCAGGAAAGAGTGGCAAGCGTTGCACTTGTCGAGCGAAACCACCTGGCGTCGCGCCGCCAGTTGCGATCCGTCGACGCTGAAGTTCAGCGTCTTATTGATGCCGGCGTCGCGGACGGTCATCTCTTTCTGGGTGCCGGCCAGCAGGGTCAACGACCGGTAGCCTTCGATACCGACGCTGAAGGTTCCCTTCGCCGTTTGCGGAATGGGAGCGGTGAAGGTGTAGGTGAAGCGTCCATCCTGGCCGCCCGTTGCCTGGGTGCGCGGATCTTCGCTCACATAGGTGGTATAGTCGCTGGTCGGTCCGGCGAGGACGAGCGCCAGGCGCGGAACCTCTGCCATCGACAGACCGCGGCCCGCCCTGTCTTTCAAGGTAAAGGTAACCGTCGGCCGCTGGCCCGGAGCGGTGTTGGTAACGCCGTTGATTTCAAAGACCAGGCCCGGCAGATCGCGCGAGAAGATCGGAACCGTGTGCGCGCCTTTGACCGAAGCGTCAAATTCCAACTCGCCTTCCGGACGGTGGCAGTTCGAGCACTGGTTGTCGCTCACCTGGGGCAGACCGGTGGCATGGCCCTGGCCGCTGGCGAAGTTCACGTTGTCATGGCAGGAGCCGCAAGCACGGCGCGATGGCGTCAGCCAGGCATTCTCCTGCGCGGCGCCTTTGCCCTGCTCGTGGCAGGCGGTGCAATTGGCCACGCCGCCATACGCTGAAAAGCCGACCTTGGAATAATCGTGGACCGACTGCTGGTTGCCGATGATGACGTATTTCCCACCCGCGACCACGCTCGGCAAGTCCTTACCACGGTGGATCTTGTGGATCATCGTGGCCATGTCGACCGTATTGCCCGTGTCGGGGTCAGTCGTCTGCGGCTGATGGCACAGTACGCAGTTTTCCATGCTCCGGCGCGAGCCGCCGTGCAGGCCCAACTGATCGTGACACTTGTTGCAGGTCGCGGTCTTGATGATGTCACGCACCATTCCCGGGCGCACCGCGCCGCCGGCGGGAATGAAATGGAACGTGTCGTCGTCGTAATTGGTCGGAAGGTCGAACTCGCTCAGGTTGCGGTTGCCATAAACGCTGATGCTATGCAACGCATTCCGGTCGATATTCGCAGGCGCTTTCGTCCCAAATGTATAGATATACTCACCGTCGCCAACCACTTGCCACGTACCACCAGTATCGGCGCCGGCTTGCGTCGCCGACTGGTTGGTGATCGGGCTGGTTTGAGTGCGTCTTGTATAGGAGGTGTAAAGCGTCTCGCCAGCCGGTATCGTGGCCGCGATGAAGCTCATGGCTACGGTTCCAGGCGTGGTGACACCCAGACGATCCAGCCCCAGGCCCCGAGGGTCGGTGGCTTTTACGCGTGCGCGGATGGTCCCGTCCGCGGCGATCTCGGCGCTCAGGATCTGGAATTGTAGTCCTGGACGAACGAAATTCACCAAGTTGGGATCCGCGTAATAGGCCTTGTCGTGCTCCGTAAATGGAGAATTCGGCGCGCTGACCAGGACCGCGCAGGTAACCAGCGCGACCAGGACAGCAAACAGGCGGAAGCTCGGCTTCCGGGTGATGCGGAGGGTCATTGTATTCTTAGCTCCTCACTGATGACTAACCTGGGCCACCCGGTACGTCCCGCCAACCACTGCACGCAACCAAGTGGCAAACCCAAAGATCTCGGGAATGTGCTTATGCAGGACGAGGACCAAAAGCGACCCGGTGCTGACGATGCCACCAAACCGTGCAATTCCTGTAGGTTGGCTCGTCATGCTGCGTTATTCTACAACACTCGGCGAAAAATTCGTGGGGGAATTTCCGGCAAAGTTGGGGCTCTTGCCTCAACTCCCACCCTCTTGTCCCCCTCAAATCCAAGCGCCCATTCAAATTCCGCCGTGGCCCCCAAATTGCCTCATTCCGGTTGAATATGCCTGTTACGAACGGTAGGGTTAAAGTCGCGATGGACGGCAACGAAGCGGCCGCGTGGGTGGCACACCAAACCAATGAGGTAATTGCCATCTACCCGATCACACCGTCCTCGCCGATGGGTGAGTGGTCAGACCAATGGTCCTCCGAAGGGAAGCGCAACATTTGGGGCACCGTCCCCAGTGTCATCGAGATGCAGAGCGAAGGTGGCGCGGCTGGAGCGCTTCACGGCGCGTTGCAGGCGGGCGCACTCGGCACGACTTTCACTTCATCCCAGGGCCTGCTCCTGATGATCCCCAACATGTACAAGATCGCCGGCGAACTCACGCCCGCGGTGATTCACGTTGCCGCGCGCGCCATTGCCACGCATGCATTGTCGATCTTCGGCGACCATCAGGACGTCATGGCCGTCCGCCAGACCGGATTTGCCCAGCTTTCCTCCGCCTCGGTCCAGGAAGTGATGGATTTCGCATTAATTTCCCAGGCCGCCACGCTGGAATCGCGCATTCCTTTTATTCATTTTTTTGATGGTTTCCGTACGTCGCACGAAGTGACGAAGATCGAGCGGCTGACGCCCGACGACCTCCGGGCCATGATCGACGACGAACTGGTCCAGGCCCACCGCCGGCGCGCCCTGAGTCCCGATCACCCCGTGCTGCGCGGAACCGCGCAGAATCCCGACGTCTACTTCCAGGCCCGGGAAGCGGTCAACCCGTATTACATGGCTTGCCCGGCCATTGTGCAGCAGGTGATGGACCGGTTCGCCAAACTCACCGGACGCCAATACAAGCTGTTCGACTACACAGGTGCGCCCGACGCCGAGCGCGTGGTGATCCTGATGGGCTCGGGCGGCGAGATGGCTCGCGAGTTGGTCGACAAGATGGTTGCGGACGGCGAGAAGGTAGGCGTCCTCCAGGTTCGTCTCTACCGGCCGTTTGCTGTCGCCGACTTCCTGGCGGCTCTTCCTTCCACCGTAAAGAAAATCAGCGTGCTGGACCGCACCAAGGAACCGGGCGCGATCGGCGACCCGCTTTATCTGGACGTCGTCAGCGCGCTCGAGGAAGAGTGGCCCGCCGATCAGCCGCGCCCGCGCGTGGTGGGCGGCCGCTACGGGCTGTCTTCGAAGGAATTCACGCCGGCGATGCTCAAGTCCGTCTTCGACGAACTCAATCAAGCCAAGCCGAAGAACCACTTCACTGTCGGCATTGTCGACGATGTCACCCACACCTCGCTTGGATGGGACCCGGAATACTCCACCGAAGATCCCCAGACCGTGCGCTGCCTGTTCTATGGCTTGGGAGCAGATGGCACCGTCGGCGCCAACAAGAACTCCATCAAGATCATCAGCGAAGACACCGACCACTACGCCCAAGGCTACTTCGTGTACGACTCGAAGAAGTCCGGTAGCGTTACCATCTCGCACCTTCGCTTCGGTCCCCGGCCCATTCGGTCCACCTACCTGATTTCGAAGGCCAGTTTCGTGGCCTGCCACCAGTTCTCCTTCCTGCGCCGCTTTGACGTACTCGTCGATGCGCAAAAAGGCGCTACGTTCCTGCTCAATAGCCCCTATGGGCCCGACGAGATCTGGGAGCAACTGCCGCGGCAGGTCCAACAAACCATCCTCGACAAGAAGATTCGCTTCTATGTCGTGAACGCCGACAGCGTGGCCAAGGATTCGGGCATGGGAACCCGGATCAACACGATCATGCAGACGTGCTTCTTCGCCATCAGCGGCGTACTGCCCCGCGAGGAAGCGATCGAGGCCATCAAGAAGTCGATCCAGAAGACCTACGGCAAGCGCGGCGAAGCGGTCGTCAAGAAGAACTTCGCCGCCGTCGACATGGCGCTGGACCATTTGCACGAAGTAACCATCCCCAGTGCAGTCACATCGTCCAACGGTCACATCGGCGAAATGCCCGCCCACGCCCCGGATTTTGTGCGCTTCGTGGCCGGTCCGATCCTGGTGAACCAGGGCGATTCGGTGCCGGTGAGCCGCTTCTCGGTGGATGGCACGTTCCCCACGGGCACCGCCAAATGGGAAAAGCGGAACATCTCGGCCGAGGCGCCGGAGTGGGACGCGGAACTCTGCATCCAGTGCGGCAAGTGCATGCTGGTCTGCCCGCACGCGGTGATCCGCTCGAAAGTGGTGATGTCCTCCGACCTGGATGGCGCACCCAATGGATTCCTCACAGCCAAAGCCAAGTGGAAGGAATTCGGCGACCGCTTCTACACCATTCAGGTGGCCGCTGAGGATTGCACCGGCTGCGCCCTCTGCGTCCAGGTGTGCCCGGTGAAGAGCAAGAGCGACGCCGCCCACAAGGCCGTCAACATGGGCTCGCGCGAAGGCAAACTCGACCAGGAACGCCAGTGGTGGGACTTCTTCCTGAAGCTGCCCGAACAGAAGCGCGACGAGATCAATCACGTGCTCGTGAAGGACGTGCAGTTGCTCGAGCCGCTGTTTGAGTTCTCCGGCGCCTGCACCGGCTGCGGCGAAACGCCCTACATCAAGCTAATGACCCAGATGTTTGGGGACCGTACGGTGATCGCCAACGCCACCGGGTGCTCGTCCATCTATGGGGGAAATCTGCCGACGACACCCTACACGGTCAACGCGGAGGGTCGCGGCCCGGCATGGTCTAATTCCCTGTTCGAGGACAACGCCGAGTTCGGCTTGGGTCTCCGTCTTAGCCTTGATCAGCAGGGCCAGTTCGCCCGCGATCTGGTGGAGAAACTCGCCGCGGACCTTGGTCCGGAATTCGCCGCCACGCTGCTCACTGCGGAACAGAAAGCCGAACCTGAGATCTTCGCCCAGCGTGACCGAGTGGCTGAACTGAAGACCAAACTGAAAGCCATCGACAAGCCCGAGGCCCGGCTGCTGGAAGGCGTCGCCGATGCCTTGGTGAAGAAGAGCGTCTGGATTGTCGGCGGGGACGGCTGGGCCTACGACATTGGCTACGGCGGCCTAGACCATGTCCTTTCGACCGGCCGCAACGTGAACATCCTGGTGCTCGACACCGAGGTCTACTCGAACACCGGCGGCCAGATGTCCAAGGCGACTCCGCGCGGCGCCGTCGCCAAGTTCGCCGCGGGCGGCAAACCGGCCGGCAAGAAAGACCTGGGGGCCATGGCCATGATGTACGGCAATGTCTATGTCGCCCGGGTCGCCTTTGGGTCCAACGACTCCCAGACCGTGAAGGCGTTCCGCGACGCCGAAGCCTACGACGGTCCGTCGCTGATCATTGCCTACTCGCACTGCATCGCCCATGGCTACGACATGCTCTATGGCCTGGAGCAGCAGAAGGCTGCGGTCCAGTCGGCCTACTGGCCGCTGTTCCGGTTCGACCCGCGCCTCAGCGTCGAGGGCAAGAATCCGTTCCAACTGGATTCCAAGCCGGCCACGATTCCGCTGCGAAAGTACGCCTACAACGAAGGCCGCTACACGATGCTGGCGCATGCGGATCCGGCAGCGGCCGAGAGACTGCTGCACGAGGCCGAGCAAGACATTCAGGATCGCTGGGCGTTCTATGAAACGCTGGCCAACCAGGCGCCCAAGAAGTAGCGCCCCAAGAGAAAGAATCGGGAGAACCTACGCATGATCGATCTGTCCACCCAATACCTGGGCCTCAAACTGCGGACACCTCTGGTGGCCTCGTCAGGTCCGCTCCAGAAGGACATTTCCAATATCCTCAAGCTTGAAGACGCCGGCATCTCGGCGGTGGTTCTGCACTCGCTGTTCGAGGAGCAGATTGAGGTGGAGAGTACCCACCTGGACCGCTTCTTATCCGGGGGCACCGACAGCTATGCCGAGTCGCTGTCGTTCCTGCCGGATATGCGGGGCTACAACATCGGCCCCGACGCTTATCTGGACCACATCCGCCGCGCCAAGACGGCGGTGGATGTCCCGATCGTCGCCAGTCTGAACGGCATCTCGCTGGGCGGCTGGATCGAGCACGCCAAGCTGATCGAGCAGGCGGGCGCGGACGGGCTTGAACTCAACCTCTACGACCTGCCCACAGACTCGACCATCTCGGGCGCCGACGTGGAGCAGCGTCTGGAAGATCTGGTCGGGCACATGAAGGCCTGCGTCCGCATCCCGCTGGCGGTCAAGCTGTCGCCCTTCTTCAGCTCCATTCCTAACATTGCCAAGCGGCTGGATGCGGCGGGCGCCGATGCCCTGGTCCTCTTCAATCGCTTTTATCAGCCCGACTTCGACATCGAAGCCTTGGAGGCGTTCCCGAACCTGAAGCTGAGCGACCCCTCGGAACTGCTTCTGCGCATCCACTGGGTGGGCTTGCTCTACGGCAAGGTCAAGTGCGATCTGGCTATCACCGGCGGCGTTCATTCACATGTCGACGTGCTCAAATCGATGATGGCCGGCGCCAGCGTCGCCATGATGACCTCGGTCCTGCTCCAGCGCGGCATTTCCATGATCGGCAAGATCGAGCAGGAGATGGTGGCGTGGATGGAAGAGCGCGAATACGAATCCGTCAACCAGATGCGCGGCAGTATGAGCTACGGCTCGGTACCAGACAAGAGTGTCTTCGAGCGTGCTAACTACATGCGCGTGCTCTCCAGTTACGCTTTGCGCAGCAACTAGCCGATCGTCGCTCATCAACACACGAAGCAGGCGGCAAGGGAACACGAGCACAATGGATCTCGTGCCGCGCGGCGGAGGTCGTTGTTTTCGAACATAGCTGCTCCTGGGCCGCCAGTCGAGGCCCGGTACGACGATCTGGTAACAGGAACACCCTGTGGTGTTGGAAGCCAAGATTGTCTGGGTTACGGAAAACCTCGATTGATGGATCGTGCTCTCAGCGGGGTAGGAGGAGCTGAAAGGCAGGCGCTCATTAATTCGCTAGATCTCCGCAGGATCGGGGTGAATCCACGGGGTGCGATAGGGGCGGCGAAGCAGGCGGTTGGCTTCTTCGTCGTGGGCGATGCGGCCGGCTTGGGCGTCCCAGGCGAGGGTGCGTCCGCCGAGTTGCTGCGAGAGGTTGGCGAGGATGCAGGCGGTGGTGGAGATGAAGCCTTGCTCGATGTCGGCGACGGGCTTGGAGCGCTTGTCGATGGCCGCGAGGAAGTCTTTCATGTGGTGGCGGATGGCCGGGGCGACGTGTTTTTCCAGACGCTCTTCGGTGTTGTCTTCGGGGTACTGTTCGAGTTCGTAGGTGACGTCCTTGTGGATGGGCGATTCGTTCTTGTCGAGCGGAATG
>JAEUQD010000381.1 GCA_016789925.1 Bryobacterales bacterium
CAACTCGTCGATCCCCGGAACCCCGGCGAGCAACGCTTTCAACCGCGCCTGGCATTCGAACACAACTCTTGCTCCCGCCTGTTTCACCAGCGGCAGGTAGCGCAGGAATTGGAGCGTGTCGCCCAGGCCCTGTTCCGCCCACACAAGAATCGCTTTCCCTTGCAGATCCTCGCCTCGCCATTGCCGGATCTCGTCGTGGTGGACCGGACGGTTGGGCCGCTGCAAACGAATCTCGTAGTTCTTCCAGCCGTCGTCGAGGTTGCCCATCGAGAGTTGCGTGAGCGCGCGGTTCCAGGAGGCGTCCAGATGGCCAGGCTGCGCCCGCAGCGCCGCTTCGAAGGCCGCCAGTGCCTCCTCGGGGTTGGCCTGCGACAAAAGCAAGCTGCCGATGTTGTTGTGCGCGTCGGCGTGAGAGGGGTCCTCCGCGATCAAGCTGCGATAGAGCGACAAGGCTCGATCTCCCTCGCCGCGCTGCTGCCACGTATTGGCCAGATTATACCGGGCCTGAAGATAGGCGGGGTCGGCATCGATGGCGCGCTCGAAATAGCCGACCGCCTCGATCAAACGCCCTTTGGCCACCAACACGTTGCCGAGGTTGTTGAGCGCCTTCGGTTGGTTGGGTTGCAGCGCGAGACTTCGCCGGTAGCATTGAGCGGCGTCGTCCAACTGGCCGAGCGCCATGTGCGCACATCCGCTGTTGAAGGGGTACTCGGCGTTACCCGGGTCCAGCCGGGCCGCTCGCTCGTAGTGCACCGCTGCGCCTGCCCAATTCTGCCGGGCAACATCTGCTTCGGCCAGTTGCAGGGTCGCGGCCAGAAAGTTCGCGATCGCTTCGTCGTGGCTCGGATCCAGTTCGAGCGCCCGTTCGAAACTGCCGCACGCTTCGTCCAGGCGTCCGGCGTTGGCGCAAGCCGCGCCCAGCGCGTTCCAGGTGTCCGGGTCGCCCGAATCCACGGCCAGCGCCCGCCTGAAGACGGCAATCGCCTCCCGTTCCTGGCCTGCGGCAGCCAGCGCCCGCCCCAGTTTGGCCAGCGTCGGACCATGGCCTGGACGCAGTTCCACGGCCACTTGATAGCTGTCCGCGCCGCGGCCAGGTTCCCCCGCACGGACCAGCGCCAAACCCAGATTGGCGTGGTAGGTAGGCTCGGCCGGCGCTAGCGCGACCAGTTTTTCGAGCAGCACCACCGCATCCCCGTGCCGGCCTTCCTGGCTGGCTTGGATGCCGCTCAAGTGCAGTTCCTGCAAGTTCATGGTTGACCTCCCGCGCACCAGGCGCGCCACATCATCCGGTATGCCCCTTCCAAGTGAGTCACAAATCTTCGTTCATCCATGAGGGGCGAACGCGCGAGCCGCGCGCGTAACTGCGTTCGAAGGGACGCCCACTCGCGCCAGGTCCCGGAGAGGGCAACCGCCTTGGCGACGTACTCCTGCGGCGTGAATGTGATGTGGTTCGCCAGTCCCGCGTGGCGTAATAGACTGCACCCCACGCGCGAGACGTGGGTGACGCCGGCCAGAGTGAGAACCGGAACACCCATCCAGAGGGCCTCGCAGGTTGTTGTTGTGCCGTGATAGGGAAACGTATCCAAGGCAAGATCGATGTCCGCATAGGTGGCGAGGTGCTGTTGAATCCCAGGGGATGGGGCTTTCAATACGATCCGCTCCGGACCGATTCCTTGTTCGGCAAACTGTTCCAAAACCCAGTCGCGCAGCTCGCTCTCGGCTAAAGCCTTATTTTTGATGAACAGGCGGGTCCCTTTGGCTTGCTGCAAGATCTCCGACCAGATGGTGATCGTCGCAGGCCCGATCTTCGACATATTGTTGAAGGAGCCAAACGTAAACGCTTTTCCCGAGGCGGCTGGTGGGGGACCGGCGTCGGGAATCCCCGCGGAGGGACGGTAGCATAAAAAGGTATCCGGTAGCCGGACCAGCCGTTCGGAGTGCCAGGATTCGGTCAATCCGGGGGGGTCGGATTCCGCGTCGGTAATCCGGTAGTCCATCGCGTCCAGGCCGGTCGTGTCCGGATAGCCGATCCAGGTGACCTGAATTGGGGCTGGCTTCGCGGCAAACGAAAGCAAGCGGGAATTGGCCGTGTGGCCGCCGGTGTCGACCAGGACGTCGATGGCGTCGCGGCGGACGATCTCGGCGAACCCCTCGTGGCTGGAACCCCGCACATCCCGCCAGCCGGCGCCGGCAAGCCGGCGGAACCGTTCCGTATAGTCATCCGGCCGGTGCACGTCGGAGTAGCAGAACAGATCCACCTGGCCGCGATCGTGCCCCTCCAGAACAGGCTCAAGAAAGAAGGCGACCGAGTGCCGGCGGAAGTCGCTGGAGACGTAGCCGACTCGCAGGGGCCGGTCGGGATCGCGCGGATTCGAGAAAGGACGCCGCAAGGCCGCGACCGGCGGTTCATGATTCGAGGCGAAACGGCGATGCTCCTGGAAGATCTGCTCGGGGCTGAACTGCGGCAAGTAGTGCATATTCAGCAAGAGGTTCGAGTGCGCATGGTGGTTGTCCGGCATCACCTCGATGGATTTCGAATAACAGGCGATCGCGTCGCCCACCATTCCCAAATCACTGAGAACACAGCCGAGGTTGTTCCACGTCCAGGGGCTGTTGGCTTTGATGGACAAGGCTCGCCGAAGCAAGTGGACCGACTTGGTCAGCCGGCCATGGTCGCGCCAGTAGTTTGCCTGGTTGACCAGCGGATCGGCGTAGTTGGGCCGGATCTCCAGTGCGCGGTCGAAGACCGCGATGGCCTCGGCCCCGCGCCCCAGTTCCATCAATACGACGCCACGATTGTTGTGGCCTTCGACAAACTCGGGGTTTTCCGCCAGAGCACGGTCAAATTCCACCAAGGCCTCCTCCAGACGACCGAGTCGGCGGTATACGTTCCCGATGTTGTTATGGGCGGGGTAGAATTCCGGCTTGATTTGCAGAACTCGCCGGTAGGCATCGAGCGACTGGTCATACCGGCCCAGTTCCATCAGGCAATTGCCCAGGTTGTTCCAGCACTCGTGCGATCTGGGACGCTCTTGGGCCAGCGCTTCCAGGAGCGGTAAGGCCACGTCAAACCGGCGCTGCGCCAGGTACAGGCTCGCCAGATTGCCACGGGCGGGGAAAAAGCCGGGCCGGCACCGAAGCGCTTCCTGAAACCACAGTTCCGCATCGGTGAACCGTTCCAGGCTCTGCATTACCGTCCCGATATTGCTGGCCGCATCGGAATTGTCCGGACGCAGCTCAAAAGCGCGAATGTACTGCGACAGCGCCTCCTGGGGCCGGTTGAGCGATTGCAAGGCGTTGCCCAGGTTATTGCGGATATCGGAAGAGTCCGGGCGGAGTTCGACCGCCCGTTCCAAGGCCGGGAGCGCTTCGGCCGGCCGCATCTGTTCCAGAAGAAGAAGTCCCAACTGGTTCCAGGCGACCGAGTCCTGCGGATGCGCCAAGGTGTATTCGCGAAGCTTGGCGATGCCCTCCTCGCCACGGCCCGAAGCGATCAGGACCGCGGAACGATTGAACTGCGCCATCGAGTGGTCCGGCTTGAGTTGCAGGGCTTGCTCAATGGACTGGCTGGCCTCCGCCAGTTTGCCCAGCGAGAGGTAATAGCGGCCGAGGTTACTGTGAAAGTCGGGTGCGGCCGGCTTGAGGCGGACCGCCCGCTGGGCATATTCGATGGCCTTACGGCAATCGCCCAGTTGAAAGCTGGCCACGCCGAGAATATTGAGAGCGTCGGGGTGGTTCGGCTTGCTCGCCAGCACCGACCGGCACAAAGTGAGGGCCTGCTCGGGGTCTCCGTTTTGGAGGCAGGAGACGCTGCGAACGATCTTGTCTTGCAGAGACTGCACGGTTACTCCTCTCGTCGCATCGGACTGCGCGGGGCAGAGAACCGGGCGTGCGGCTCAGGGATCAGCCCGGTCTTGTTCATCTATCGGGCGAATCCCCGAGCCACTTTAGGGTGTTTAGCCTTGCAGGAGCGAGAGCACTGCCTGAGGCGTGGCGTTGGCTTGGGCGAGGGCGGCGATGCCGGCCTGTTGCAGGACTTGGGCCTTGGACAGGTTGGCGGCTTCGGCAGCCAAATCGGCATCGCGAATCCGCGACTCGCTGGCGTTCAGGTTGATGATCTGGGTCTGAGCGATGCTGATCGCGAAGTTCAACTGGTTCTGGCCGCGGCCGACAACGGCCTGGACCGCGCCGAGCTTTGCGACGGCTTGGGCGAGGGCGGTGACGGCAGCTTCCGCGTTCGCCAGGTTCGCAATATCGATGTCCGCTCCGCCGTCCAGTTTTTCGGCGGTCACAACACTGCCCTGGTCGGAGGAGATGCCGGCTCCGCCAGGGGTGACGCCAATCGAGACCTTCATCTCCGTACCGGGGCTGAGGAACCGGATTTTCTCGGTGCCATCGTCCGGATCGCGTTCCTTGACCGCGACGACTTTGCGGACTTCCTCGCTCGGGTGCTCCTGGAGTTTCCCGTTAATGTAGTGGAGAGCCTCGTCAATGGTCCGACCACGAGGTTCGGCGCCATCGCTTTGCAGTGTGATGGCCACCGCCTGATCATTCCCGGAAACGTCCTTGAGGCTGACCGTGATGACCTGGTCGTCGTCGCCGGAGCGAATCGGATCGTAAGCCAGCAGGCTGGTCGCGTAGGCGCCGCCGGAGTTGACCGTGGCGGCCGTCGTAAACGAGGTGGTCGTCACCGATGCCTCGGAGGCGGAGCCGGCGACGGTGCCGAACCCGAAATTGGCCCCGGAGGTCTGAGAGCTGACGCGGAAGAAAGATCCGTTGTTGGAACTGATCTGAAGCGCACCGCCGGCGGAGGTGGAGGCTACCAGGCCCGCCCGCTGTAGTGTTGCGTTGGTCGAGAAAGCGTTATTGAGCGTGCTGGCGACGTCCGTGTTGCTGGTGCTGGCGTCGAAGGTATGGGAAACCGTAATGTAGTCACCTCCGCCGATCGAGAACGCCAGGACGCCGGCGCCGGTGCCGGTCCCAACGGCGGCGCTGGTCACACTGGTGACGTCAAAGCCGGTCACCGACGTGGAAACGCCGTTCTGCGCCGTGCCCAGACCGAGCACGTTGGATACGTCATTGACCGCCAGGACCTCGAAGTTTTCTCCGCGCTTGGACGTGAAGGCGATTTTCGAGCCGGCCGAGGCGGTAGCCACGCTGATACCCGCCGCCATCAGCGACGAGTTGTTGGCGACAGCGCTGGTCAAACTGGTGAGCGCCTCGTCCACGGTGGTGGAGGTGGAGACGTTCAGAGTGAGGTCGACGGGTTCGGCTAGTGAACCGCCATGAACACGAACAACGACATTCCGCGCCGCGCTGAAGGCGGTGCCGGTTGAGGCGGCGGCTTGAGCGCCCGTGATGGAGTAGTCGAGGCCATCACCGACGTTCGATTCATGGTTGCCAAGCAGCGCGTTGGCCAAGCGATCGCCAGCCGCGATCTGGAAGGCGGAATTGGAGGACTCAAAGATGAGCCGCGTATTGTTCTTCTCGTCGGTGACGAGTTTGGCGCGGACACCGGCATTCCGGAACGCTTCGGAAACGTCCGTACCGCCGCTGCCGGCCTGGTCGATGGCGCTATTGATGGCAATGACCAGCTTTTCGGCATTGTCAACGCCGTTGAGATTGACGGAAACGCGAACTCGATCAGAATCGGCGAAGCCAGGGCCTCTCAAGTAGAACTCGGTCCAACCAGGCACCTCGGCTGAGCCGGTGTTGGTCGTGTCGGAGAGGATTCCGGAGACATCGGTGACGAGGGCGCCGCTGACGCGCTGTCCGCTGAGCCCTAAACCCTTGCTGTCAATGTTGGAAGTGGACAGGTCAACGGAGATCTTGCCGTTGGCGATCTGGTCCGCGGTTGTCGCGCCGCGTCCACCGCCAATAAAGACAGAAAGCTTGGTGGCGAATATCCCCTTGGCGTCCAAGCCGATCAGCTTGGCTTGGCGGTCTATTTCAGAAATGACATTCTGAAATTCACTATTCAGGACGGCCCGATCGCCAGTGAAGGTGCCGGACGCGGATTGGGTGGCCAGCGTGCGCGCGCGATCCAGGAGTTGGGAGATGTTGTTGATGCCACCATCGATGGTCTGCAGAGTCGACAAACCGTCGTTGGCGTTGCGTACGCCTTGGGTAAGGACGGAGCGGTCGCTGCGAAAGCCGTTGGCAATCGCCAGACCCGCTGCGTCGTCACCGGAACTCACGATCCGCAATCCGGAGGTCACCCGGTTGATCGTTTTCTGTTGGAACTCGGTATTGATTCGCAGATACTCCTGCGATTGGAGTGAAGCGATATTGGTATTGATCGTAAAAGCCATGAGTGTTTCCCCCGTGCCAATCGCGAACCGGATTGGGTGGGCGCCGGCGAATGCAGGGCCGAAGCCTACACTGGCCATATCGGGAGAAACAGGTCAACAACAGTAGGGCGCCGGGGAGCGGAATCGACCAACTAAGGTGAAATCGATTCCGAACTCAGGTAAAAACCTGAGTTCCCGGCGCCCACAAGAGGGCTCGCCGGGGGGGAAGCCGGCGAGCCTTTCCGATCAATGTTGCACTTATCCGCGGAGCAGGCTCAAAACGGCCTGAGGAGCGGAATTGGCTTGGGCCAGAGCAGCAATGCCAGCCTGTTGGAGGATTGAGGCCTTGGTCAGGTTGGCCGCTTCGGCGGCAAGGTCGGCGTCGCGGATGCGCGATTCGCTGGCCGACAAGTTGTTCAACTGTGTTTGGGCGAGGCCGACCGCAAAGTTGAACTGATTCTGGCCACGTCCGACGACCGCCTGGACGTTTCCGAGGACGGCTACGGCCTCGGCGAGGGCGGCGACCGCCGTTTCCGCGTTCGCCTGACTGGAGATGTCGATATTGGCGCCGCCATCCAACTTGGAACTGGAGGCGATAGCACCCTGGCTGGTGGTGACACCGCTGGTTCCGGCATTGGCGCCGACCGACACTTTGAAGTCGGGTAAGGCGCTCAGGAAACGGATTTTCTCCGTGCCTCCGTCGCGCTCCTTGACAGCGACGATCTTACGCATGTCGGCGCTATCGCTGGCCTGGAGTTGGTCGTTGATGTAGTCGAGGGCCTCGTCGATGGTGGACCCGCGCATGGCGCCGTTCTCAGCCTTCAGGTTGATGGCTACCGATTGCTGCACACCGCTGGCATCCTTCGCCGTCACCGTAATCAGTTGGTCATCCCCGCCGTCGCGGATGGCGCTATAGGCGAGATAGCCCGTGGCAGCGGAACCGCCGGCAACCTTGGTGGCCGAGGTAGTGTAGGATTCGGCAGCATACTGTCCGGCCGTTGTGGTGACACCGTCGGCGGCGAAGCCGAGCGTGTCGTCACCGGTCACGCGGAAGTTGCTGCTATTGGAAGAAGAGAGGGTGATGTAACCGGCGCCGGTGCTGGAGGCCTGCAAGCCCGCGCGGGAGAGGACCGAGTTGGCCGCAATGGCCGCATTGATGTCTTCCACGGAGTTCGCATCGCCCGAAGTGGTGGAGGCGACGGCGATCGTCTGGTAGGCGCCGCCGCCGACAGAGACGAGCAGGTTGCGCGAACCCGCTGCCGTGGCCACCGTCATGGTGACGGAAGTGATTTCAAAATCCGTGTCCGAACCGGAAACACCACTGCCCAAGCCGAGGCGGTTGGCAGCATCGTTGACAGTGAGAACCTCGAACTCTTCCCCGCGCTTGGAGACGAACTTGACGGCTGCGCCACCGGAGGAAGCGGACACGGAGATACCAGCCGCCTGGAGTGCGGCGTTGGATGCCACCTGGCTGGAGAGGCTCGTGAGGGCTTCGGTCACGGTTGTGGCGGTGCTGGTAGTGACATCGAGAGTCAAGTCGACCGCGCTCGAGAGCGAGCCGCCCTGTACGCGCACAATAATATTGTTGGCCTGCGTCGCCCCAAAGGCGGTGGTCCCGGCGGCGGCGGCGACCGCTCCGGTCACCGTATAGTCGATTGCTTCGCCGACGTTGCTCGAGTGATTGCCGAGCAGAGCATTGGAGAGCCGGTCACCGGCGGCCACCTGGAAGGCAGAGTTGGAGGACTCGAAGACCAAGGTCGTGTTGTTGCTGCTGTCGGTCACCAGTTTGGCCTTGATGCCGGCGTTCTTGAAAGCAGCAGCGGCCTCACTACCGCCGTTACCGGCCTCGGTGATCGCGTTATTGATCGCGGTAGCCAGTTTCTCGGCATTGTCCACACCCGAGAGATTGACGGAAACCTGAACGCGGTTATCATCGCCGAAACCTGCGCCGCGGAAGAAGAAGTCAGTCTTTCCAGCGACGGCGAGCGACGCCACATTGGTGGAGTCGGCAACGATGCCGCTTACATCGGTAACGTTAACGCCTTCCGCGCGAAAGCCTTTGAGTTTCAGGCTGCTGGCATCCACGGTGGAGGTGCTGAGGTCCACGGCCACCGAGCCGTTGGTGATCTTGCTGGCTGCGGTTTCACCGCGACCGCCACCGATGAAAACTTTCAGGTTCTTGGCAAACGTCCCGCCCTGGTTCAAGCCGATGACCTGGCTTTGGCGGTCAATTTCCGAAATGACGCTCTGGAATTCGGAGTTCAGGATGGCGCGGTCGCTATCGCTGGCAAAGGTACCCGTGGCGGACTGAGCAGCCAGAGTGCGGGCGCGGTCGAGCAGTTGGGAGATGTTGTTGAGGCCGCCATCAATGGTTTGCAGTGTGGACATGGCGTCGTTGGCGTTCCGCACGCCCTGCGACAGCACTGCCCGGTCACTACGGAGGCCGTTGGCAATCGCCAACCCGGCCGCGTCGTCGCCGGAGCTGACGATGCGGAGACCCGAGGTTACGCGGTTAATCGTTTTCTGTTGGAAATCCTGGTTGATGCGCAGGTAATCCTGCGCCTGCAACGAGGCAATATTGGTGTTGATCGAAAAAGCCATTGTTCTCTCCTGGGGTTCTTGATAAACCGGGAATCCTTCCCGGTCCGGCGGTCTTTGCTGTTTGCTGGAAGATCGCTGTCAAAGGCCTTATCGGAGAGAAATGAGGGTTTTGACAAAAAAATGTCGCAGGCCGCCAAAAAACGGTCAGGGGGACCGGAAGTGCTGCAACAGCAGGTGAACCGCTTCCGGGGAAACACCCCGGGCGGCGGCGAGATTCTCCTGCTCGGCCAAACGGATTTCCTTGCGCAGGATCAGGACGTGGGACGGAGCGGAGATACCGATTTTGATGCGGTTCCCGGTGATTTCGGTGATCTGCACTTCGATGTCCTCGCCGATGAGGATCGATTCCCCAACGCGGCGCCGGATGATCAGCATGATGGCAACCTAGAGGGCAGCCGCCTGCTCGGCGGTTCCTGGCCGACACGCGCCGAGGCGATGCTGGTGGGAATAGCCGGACCAGGGTTGGACCACCTGGAAAGCATGGCGGGTGGCAACATTTACCACGACGGGCGCCATCAAATTGGCGGTTGCATCCCGATTGTCCCAAACCGTGACCAAAGCCAGGGTAACGACGTCCTTCCCCTCGCAAGGTTCCCGGTCCGCAGCCAAGCCCAGATCTTCGAGGTCCTCAGAGGCCGGCATGAGCTTGTATCCGGGGTCCACGGAATTAGCCGGAAGAGCCATAAACGAAAGGTCGGGGCGTGAGAGGCTTTGGAGGAACACGATGGGACGCGTCGAGTCCTGCTCGATGATGACGAACCGGCGCTCATTTTCAAAGGCCGGCAGTCCGCGCGGGAATTCGATCACCGCGTGGTCGTCGTATTCAAGATGTCCGAAATTGACAGTTTCCGCTTGCGGCATAGTGCAAACGGTTGATCGGCGGACTAGGCGGTTCGCTTTAGGGCAGAGTAGGCACGGTCAAGAACCTGGTGCGTCAGGATCAGGAAGACAAAGGCGACCAGAAACACGACCCAGCCCTCCATGGAATGGAAAAAGCCTTCGGCAAACTCCCGCTTCCACTCGCTGACAATCCCGGTCAACGTGACGCGGAAGGCGTTTGCACCAACGGCGATGGGAATGGTGGCCACCAGGAGGGCCGCCCGCATCCACGGCTTCGTGTCGAAAAAATATGCGTAGATGAGCGAAAGAAACGAGAGCGAGAGGAGGGACCGGATGCCGCTACAGGCCTCGACCACACTCAGCTTGTGGTTAGCCATCTCGAGGATATTCCCCTCGCGCAAGACCGGGATACCGAGCAGAGAAAGCACGTTCTCGGCCACCTCGCTGGCGAATAACTGGAGAGGGAAGGTGATCTGCTTGAAGATAATGGCCGGAATTCGGATCATGAACAGGAGCAAAAAGAGAGGGAAGGCTAGTTCCCGCAGCAACTTACTGCCGCCGAGATAGAGGATGACCCCGACAAGGGCGACGATGAGGGCAGTGCGGGAAACAAACATCTCCGCACCAATAGTGCCCAGGATCAACTGAACGCCCCCCCAGAGGATGACAGGGATACCCCAAGCGCTCCCCTGGAGAGGGACCTTGAGCAGTTCGTCCCGGCGCTGCCAAATGATGTAACCCGCAACGGCGGGGACAAAGAAGCCGTGGCTCATGTCGTCGTCGGTGTACCACTCCATGGCCATGCCATACAGGACGTCGCCGAAGGAGAGAAGCAACAAGACAGCCACCCAGGCTATCTTGAACCACGGAATCGCAGCGACGCGCACTCCGGCTATGGGCTCGGTGGTGGAAGCCATGTATTCTCTATCCTATCTCCAAACGGGAAAGACGACCGGTCATGCCTGGAGGAATTGCAGAATCGCCCGGCAGACTGCCTCCAGATGCTCATCGGCTAAC
>JAEUQD010000415.1 GCA_016789925.1 Bryobacterales bacterium
GAGGCCGTCGCGGCGGCATTGCTGGACCAGGAGCGGTTTGGGAACGCGGAGTCCGACAACATCGGGAAGGTCGAGGGCCGAGTGGACCAGGGGGATGAAGTGGACGAAGGAGTGGGTATCCATGTGGCGGCGGATCATGGGGCGGACGGTGGACATGAAGCCGGTGACGCAGGCGGCGGCGATGCGGTCGTCGAGTCCGGCGAGGAGGAGGGAGCGGTAGCCGCCGAGTGAGACGCCGACGCAGCCGATGCGGCGAGGGTCGACTTCGGGGCGGGTGAGCAGGTAGTCGACGGTGCGCATGTCGTCCCAGGCGACGAGTCCGGGCCAGGTGAACCCGGCGTAGGCGAGGGATTTGACGATGGTGGATTCTTTCTGACGGCAGCGGGTGTTGAGGTGCTGGATGTCTTCGCGGGAGTAGCGGGCGCGGTCGTAGCCGTAGCGGAGATCGTCGTCCATGAGTACGCGGCGTTCGCCGAAGGGGAAGGCGTCGATGGTGATGACGGCGTAGCCGCGGCGGGCCAACGCGGTGGCGGTGGGGCGTCCGGAATAGTTGCGCTGGTGGTAGTCGGCGAGGACGGGGTGGTTACCTTCGCCGAAGTCGATGACCTTTTCCTTGCCGTAGATGAACATGCCGCCGTGGGAGTGGAGGTCGACGATGGCGGGCAGAGGGCGGGGACGGTTCTTGGGCAGGTGGAGGTAGGCGGGGATGCGGAACTCAGGGGTTGTGGAGAAGAGGATCTTTTCGCGGGTGATGTCGCCGAGGTCCTGACGATGGACCACTTCGGGGTTGAGGGGAACTTTGGGCGGGTTGGGTCCGAGGGCCGATTGCAGGACTTTGAGCCCCTCCTCACGGAACTGCTGGGGAGAACGGAAGCGAGGCTGGAGGAAGGAAGAAGAGGAATCGTGGCGGGCGGCGAGGCGTTCGATGAGGGGATAGAGGGAGCCCGTGTCGGACTGGGTGGGAGCGAGTTGTTGGGGCTGGTCGGGGGCCGGTGCGTTGGGCGGCGTTTGACCAGGAGATTGGGTGGAGGCGAGGAGAAAGAGAGCGTCGCGGCGCGTCGGCATCTTCTGATGGTAACGGGAGTATCAGCGCAGGCGCGCGGCGATGAGAGGCGATAGCAGGAGAACCAACATCCCGGAGGGCAGCAGGCCACCGGCGGGGATGTTGTAGTCGGCGAGGATGCGTTCCCAAGGCTGGTTGGCGACCCAGCGGCCCAAGCAGACTTCGAAGGCGACCATCGCGGCCAGCCAGAGAGCGCCGATTTGCAGTTGTTGCCTGCGGGTGGACAGGCGGAGCCAGCGGATCGTGAGAGTAACGATGGCGAGAATGAGGAGGGAGCCGGTGAAGACGCCGATCTGGCGGGCGCGGAAGTCACCGGTAAGGGGTGCGAGGAACAAGGTGCGCAGGATGCCGTGGACGGTTTCGACGAGGACAATGAGGAGCCACACGGCGAAGGCGCGCAGGATCAATGGGGGAGCACCAGTCTGCCGTCTTCCGTGCTTTCGATGCGCGGGGTGGTGGTGTCGTCTTCCGCGCACGGCGGAATGGGCTTGGCGAGGTAGTAGTTCAACTGGTATTCCCAGGTGCGGCGCAGGTTGCCACGGCAAAGACTGAGCAGGTTGAGGCGGCGAATCTCAGCGGCTTCGGCACGGGCGGAGGCCGAATGGTCGAGGGCTTTTAGGAGGGGGTACTTGGCGAGGAGCAGTCCGGTGAGCACGAGGGCGGCAATGGCGGGGAAGCGGGCGGCGCGCCAGGCGATGGCCAGGGTGATCAGGGCGAGCGCGATGGCGTAGAGGGGGAAGGTGAAGGTGGCGCGCGAGAGTCCACGGTCGAGGGCGATGGGGAGGACGCTGACGGCGACGGGGAGGACCAAGGCGAGGAGGACGGCGGCGGCGATCCAGAGCTTGCGGCTGTCGACATGGGCGAGGAGAACGGCCAAGGCGGGGAGCAGCGGGAGAAGGTAGCCGGGAAGCTTTCCGGAAGAGGCAGAGAGGAAGAGAAAGCCCCAGGCGAACCAGAGCAAAAAGTAACGCAGCTTGGGGTCGGTGACGAAGTCGCGCCGGAAGAGGGCGGCCAGCAAGGGCGTCCAGGGGAAAACGCCCGCCAGCAGTACGGGAATGTAGAACCAGAAGGGGCGTGCGTGGAGCGTTTCGCCGGTGGTGAAGCGGGCCAGGTGGTGGCGCAGAAAGAGTTCTTCGAAGAAGGGCCAGCCGTTGGCGCGGTAACAGAGCAGGTACCAGGGAGCGGCGATGGCGAGAGCGAGGAGGAAAGGCGCGATGAGGAGTGGGAAACGGCGTCCGGCCCAGTAGAGCAGCGGAAGGGCGAGGACGATAGGGACCGCAGCTTTGGCGAGGATGGCGAGAGCGAAGAAGAGGGCGGCGGCGAGGAGTCCGCCCCGGTCGCGTTCGAGGGCCCAGGGAGCGACAAAGAGCATGGCGGCGGAGAAGGTGGTGGCCAGCGGAATGTCGGTGACGGCGACCTGGGAATAGGCGAACCATCCGGCGGTGGTGGCGAGAATGAAGGTGGCGCGGAGAGCGATGTCAGGGTTGAAGAGCATGCGGAGGCGGCGATAGAAAAAGGCGAGGAAGAGCAGAGAGAGGGCAGCGATGGGTAGGCGAGCGGCCCACTCGCCGGGCAGGCCGACCTTGGTGGCGGCGGCGATAAGCCAAAATAAAAGGGGTGGTTTTTCGAACCAGGGCTCGCCCCAGAGGTAGGGTGTGATCCAGTTGCCCGAGAGGGCCATGCCGTGGCCGATGGCGGCGTAGCGGGGTTCGTCGACAGACAGGAGTCCGGACCAGGAGAGTCCGGCGAAATAGAGCACGGACAACAGAAGGAAAAGCACCGCGGTTGTCCGTTGGTTCACCTTCAGTCAGTATAATGAGCGTTTTGCAATGAGTCTCTTCGTACGAACCGGAATCTGTGCTATTTTTCTGACGGCAGCCATGGCTTGGGCCGATGTCAGCAACTGCGGGTGCGATCCGCTCAAGCCGGAAACGCTAGAGGCCCGCGAGTGCAGCCTGTGCCGCGAGGCGCAGAAGCAGCCCGAGTCGGCGGAGATATTCTTTCTGAAGGACATCAATCCGCGGAAGCCGAACCGGTGGCTGGCGCTGACCCGAATGTATGTGCAAAGCGGGCGGATTGAGCTGTTGCCGCGCGAATTGCAGGTGAAGCTGTGGAAGGCGGCGATTGCGAAGGCGCAGGAGTTGTGGGGGGACGATTGGGGTCTGGCTTATAACAGCATTCTGAACCGGACGCAGTGCCACACACACATCCATATCGGGAAGCTGCTGAAGGGGCTTTCGCCGGGCAATTTCGTGGACGTGGACCGAGTGGAGCAGATTCAGGTGCCGAAAGACGGGTCGGGGTTGTGGGTGCACCCGGTGGGCGGGAAGCTCCGGGTGCATTATGGCGAGGGGATTACGGAGACCGCACTGCTGCGGTAGGAGCGTGGCACGGGTTGCCACGTCCAACCTCGTCAAGAGGTGATAACATGCCCTACGCGTGCCACAGTACCGAACTGTCTTCCTTGTCGTAGCCGCGGCTTCCGTGGCTTCCGCCCAGGCTCACAACTATACCCGCGCTGATATTGACGAGGGGCTTCTGCGGTACCGCGCCAGTTGCATCGGCTGTCACGGTAGCGATGGATCGTCGGTTTCCGGAATTGATCTCGGCCGGGGCAAGTTCCGGCGCGTTTCCACCGACGAAGAGCTTGTCGATGTCATTCTGAACGGAGTGCCGGGTACGGGCATGCCCCCGACTTTTTTGACTCGCCCGAGCGCCTACACGATCGTTGCGTTTCTCCGGACCATGAACGATGCCAACGAGCGAAGAACGATCGCCGCGCAATTTGGCGACGCAGCCCGGGGAAGGACGATCTTCGAGAATAAGGGTGGCTGCATTGGCTGCCATCGAATTCGCGGCCAAGGCGGCAGGGCGGGACCCGATCTGAGTGAAGCGGGACTTACTCTACGTTCCATCGAAGTGGAACGCGCAATGCTCGATCCCGATGCGGACTACCCCCTGGCATCCCGGCCGTTTCGCGTTCTTACAAAAGGCGGAACGGCAGTCAGAGGCGCGCTGCTGAACCAGGATTCCTACACAATCCAAATCAGAGACGAGCATGGTAATCTGCGCTCGTTCGCCAAGAGCGATGTCCGTGAATCCGGTCCGGTCAAGTCGCCCATGCCATCCTACCGAGGGAGATTGGATGCCCAGGAAATGGCTGACATCATCGCCTATCTCGGCTCGCAGCGAGGTGTGCACTGAAATCGAAACTGGTCTGGATCGCCCTGGCGATCTCATCCGTACAAGCGCAGGTTACCTGGGAGCGCCTGAAGAATGCGCACCGTGAGCCGCACAACTGGCTCACTTACTCGGGTTCGAATCTCGGCCAGCGCCATAGTACGTTGACGGCGATCACTCCGCGCAATGTGAACGAACTCGAGCTCAAGTGGGTTTTCCAGGCCGCTTCCTTTGAGAAATTCGAGGCCACGCCGTTGGTGGCCGACGGCATCCTGTATACGGTCCAGGCGCCCAACGATATCATCGCACTGGATGCAGCGACGGGACGCATCTTTTGGACCTACAGCTACATTCCGTCGAAGGCGGCCCGTCTCTGTTGTGGCCGGGTCAATCGCGGTTTGGCCATCCTGGAAGACACGCTGTTCATGGGGACGATTGACGGGCGCCTCATCGCGGTCGATGCCAAAAGCGGCAAGCCTGTCTGGGTCACGCCGGTCGCTCGCCCGGAAGCCGGTTATGCAGTTACACTCGCTCCGCTGGTAGTTAAGGATAAAGTTCTGGTTGGAGTGGCGGGCGGCGAATTCGGCATTCGTGGGTTCATCGCAGCGTATGAAGCCAAAACCGGCAAGGAGGTTTGGCACTTCTACACCATCCCTGCTCCGGGTGAACCCGGCAACGAGACTTGGGCGGGCGATTCCTGGAAGACCGGCGGCGGCTCAATCTGGGTCACAGGCGCTTACGACGACGAGTCGAATCTCACGTTCTGGGGCGTCGGCAATCCAGGCCCGGACTGGAACGGTGATTCGCGCGCCGGTGACAATCTCTATTCCGATTGCGTCGTCGCTTTGGATGCCGACACCGGGAAATTGAAGTGGCACTATCAATTCACGCCTCACGATGATTTCGATTACGATGCCGCGCAGGTGCCCGTTTTAGGAGAGATCCAGTTTCAGGGACGGCCGCGCAGGGTGATGCTGTGGGCCAATCGCAATGGCCTCTACTATGTTTTAGACCGGGCTACCGGGCAGTTCCTGCTGGGAAAACCGTTCACCAAAGTGACGTGGATGAGTGGATTTGACCAGAAAGGGCGCCCACAACGCGCATCGGGCGCCGCCTCGTCCCGCGAAGGCACATTGGTTTATCCGAGCTACAGTGGTGGCACCAACTGGTATTCGCCATCCTACAGCCCAAGGACCGGGTTGTTCTACATTCCTGCGTGGGACAACACGTTTTCCTACTTCGTGAAGAGCCCGGATAGTTACAAAGAAGGCCAGCGATACGTCGGCGGATATCCGCGGTCGAGCTTTGGTCTCAATCGCGGCACACAGGCTAACACTCGAAAGCCGGAGGAAGGAAATGGAGCGGTGATCGCGGTCGATGCGGCGACGGGTGAAAAGAAGTGGCAGATGGACTTTGTCGACGTCACCGACGCTGGCGTTCTCACGACATCCACGGATCTGCTCTTCACCGGTAATCGCGAGGAACACTTTCTCGCCCTCAACGCGCGCACCGGAAAACTGTTATGGAAGACGACCTTGGGAGGTGTCTTTGCCAACGGCCCGATCTCCTATGCGGTCAATGGCCGTCAGTTTGTCGCCGTAGCGTCAGGCAACGGCCTCTACGTCTTCGGACTCCGTTGACGGATCTCGGCCGGTCAGCATTCGCCGGGATTCTGATACAATTTTCGCCCAGGTGAAAGTAATCTTTGCTCTTTCCTCCATGGTGATGCTGGCGGCGGATCCGCCGGGTTGGTCGCCTCGCGAAGGCGAGCTGCTGAAGTATCGCGTCAATCTCCGGTTTGGGGAGGAGTTGGTCATTCCACCACCGGCGCCCAACCAGAAGGCGGCGCTCCGCTTTGACGGAGATGACGACACGATGCCGGCGGGCTGGAAGTTCGGACGCGTCTCGGCCGTGGCCGTCAACGCACAAGGGGAAGTGTTCGCGTTTCACCGCGGGCGGCGCGCCGATCCGATGATGATTTTCGACGGGAAGGGCCGGTATCTGCGGTCGTGGGGAAAGGGAGTGTTTCTCACTCCCCACGGATTGCGCATCGATGCGGCGGGTAACGTTTGGACCACGGACGTCGGTAGTCACCAGGTGATGAAGTTCACCCAGAAAGGCGAGTTGTTGCTCACGCTGGGAAAGAAGGGACAGCCCGGAGCGACCCGGGACACCTTCGACAAACCCACCGACATCGCGTTCGCGCCGAACGGCGATTTCTATGTATCCGATGGCTACGGCAATACACGGATCGTCAAGTTTTCCAAGGACGGCAAATACCTGCTGGAGTGGGGCAGACCCGGACGGGGGCCAGGGGAGTTCAACACACCGCACTCGGTGCAGGTGGACTCGAAGGGTACTGTCTACGTGAGCGACCGGGAGAACAATCGCATCCAGATGTTTACTCCCGAAGGGAAGTTCCTGCGTATGTGGAATCATCTCGGCTCGACGCAGAACATTTTCATCACGCCGAACGACGAAGTCTGGATGATCACGCATCGGGAGAGCGTCGAGGCGGGCGCGCTCAACACGCTGGGCGGACGGATCTTCCGCGTTGATCTGGCTAGCGGCAGGATTCTCGGTTCGATCGAGAGCCCGGGCCACTGGATCCACGTGACACCGGATCGGCTCCTCTTAATCGCGAGTCTCACCGGTAACGTTCTTCGCTGGTATCCCGAGTACCGCTAGGGCTTCAGAGTGTCGGCCCCACCGGTGAGCCACTCCAGGTTGAACCGTGCGAAGGTCAACCGCTCGTTGTAGCGTGCGTCTCCGCTCTCGTACAAACAGCCGATCATGCCGTCCGGGAGCACCACTAGCGACGAGTATCCCGAAGGTCCCGCATGCAACACTTTGTGCACCGGCCACGTGCGTCCTTCGTCGTAGCTCAGCCTCACCGTCATGTTCACCCGCTTCGTATCGGCTGGGTTCGAAAACAGGAGGCGGTTCTTCGACCGCGCGCCCGCCAGGGTCAAGCGGATCAAGCTGGCCTGGCACACCGGCTCGATCAGGGTCTCGTCCAGCACTGGTTCCGTCCAGCTTTGACCACCATCCTGGCTGTGTGAAATCGCCCTGCGGTTCTTGCCGTGGTAACTGCGCATGTTGTACAGCAGCGACCCATCCGCCAGTTCCACCATCTGCGCCTCATTCGTGAGTGCGCCGGCGGGGTTGCCATGCACCCAGGTCTTACCATGATCGTCGCTGAAAATCGCGTTGGCGTAGGAATCTCTCTTCGGGCCCTTCCAACGGAAATAGTTTGGAAACACCAGGCGGCCGCCGCGGAGCTGGATGCCGTTGCCGGGTCCGGCCGCATAGAACGTCATGTCTGGATGCTTGTCGCGAATCCGGCTGCTGATGTCAACCGGCTTGGACCAGTGAGCGCCGTCGTCCGCACTCCGCGTGATCCAGACGGTATGCCATCGAGTGCCGGCACTCAGCGCCTTATCGTTGGTGTCGCTGCGGACGCCGGTGAGCATGAGCCAGACCGTGCCGGTTTTCTGATCAACCAAAGCGCAGGGGTTCATGATGGCATCCTCGCCATGGTCGGCGATCAACTGCGGTTTGGTCCAGGTTCTACCGGAATCGAAGCTCCGAATCATTAGCAGGTCGTTGTTGCCAACGTCCTGGAGACTGTTTTTCCGGCCTTCGAAGAAGGCGAGCACCGTTCCCTTCTTCGTCACTACGACACTGGGAATCCGGTATCCGTAATAGCCTCCTTCTCCCATCCGGAAGAGCGTCGTCTGCTCGAGCACCGGTTCGCCCGCCCACCCCAAACTCCCGGCCAGCACGATGAGGGGAAGCCAACGGATCTTCATATTTCTCCCTGAAATCGCCCATCGTCCCACATTCCCGGCATCGGCGTCGCACAGGCCATGGCCGCCAGGGCAGAAATGTCGTTATCCCCTTGACTCCTTTCCCCGTATATGATGTGCTCACACGATGAAGCTTTCAGGGATCGCTCTCGCTCTCCTATTGGCCCTTCCCGCGCCCGCCCAGGTCCTCTACGGTTCCCTCGTCGGCAATGTTACCGATGCTACCGGTGCTGCCGTTCCCGCCGCTGCTATTGCGGCCACGCACGTCGAGACCGGCCTCGTTCGTCAGGCTACCACCAACGACCTGGGCGTCTTCAATCTCGTCAACCTTGCCTCCGGAACCTATAACGTCGAGTTCTCCAAGCCAGGTTTTGGCACGTCCCGCCGCGAAGGTGTCCAAGTCACTATCAACAACGTCACCCGCCTCGACCACGTTCTGCAGATCGGTGCAGTCAGCGAGTCCGTTCAGGTCAGCGCCCAGGCCGCCGTTCTCCAAACCGACCGCGCCGAGGTCCGCCGTGAAATCGCCGCCCGCAGCCTCGTCAACCTTCCCGTTCCCCCAGGCCGCAACTACCAGCAACTTCTGCTCACCGTCCCGGGCATCACTCCCCCTGTCAACGCCGGCAGTAACATTGCGAACCCGTCTCGCGCCCTCGTCTACAACGTCAACGGCACTTCCTCCATGGGCAATGGCATCCGCGTCGACGGCACGGCCACCAATGGCGTGTGGCTCCCCTGGTACGCCGCCCACGTCCCCTCCATCGAATCCATCGAAACCGTCAACGTCGTCACCAACAGCTTCGATGCCGAACAAGGCCTCGCCGGTGGCTCCGCCGTCAACGTTCAGATCAAGAGCGGGACGAACTCTCTCCACGGCTCCCTCTTCGAATTCCACAACAACCAGCACCTCCAGGCCAATCGTTTCTTCAACCCCATCGGCCAGAAGCCCAAAGCCATCTTCAACCAGTTCGGCGGCACGGTGGGCGGACCGATCCGCCGCGACAAGCTCTTCTATTTCGTCTCCTACGAGTCCTCTCTCGACCGCAAAGTGGCCGATTCCTTCGGAACCGTCCCCACCGCCGCCATTCGCGCCGGCGACATGTCCGCCTCACCCAACCCCATCTACGACCCCGCCACCGGCGCCGCCAACGGCACCGGCCGCACGCCGTTTCCCGACAAGCGTGTCCCTGCCTCCCTCTTCGATCCCATCATTCAGAAGCTTGTACAACTTACGCCCCAACCCACCCTCTCCGGACTCGCCAATAACTTCTACCGGAACTGGCCCGACACCTTCGACCGCCACACCATTGACTCAAAGATCAACTGGAACGTCAACTCCCGCTTCAACATGTACGGCCGCTTCAGCACCCTCCGCTACGAAAACATCACTGACCTCCTCCTTGGCGACCTCGGCGGCTCGCGCAAGTACGCTTCCGGCCACACTTACTCAACGACCATCGCCGGTACTTACACCTTCTCGCCTACCTTTATCGTCGACGCCAATTTCGGCTGGAATCTCCTTGACACCGAGGCCCTCCAAAACCGCATCGACGAAAAACTCGGCCTGGAGTTCCTCGGTATTCCCGGTACCAACGGACCCCGCCGCTTCCAGGGTGGATGGCCCGAATTCAATATCTCCAACTACACGGTACTCGGCTCCAGCGGCGGCGTGACTCCGATCATCTGGCACGACCCGGCCTGGCAGTACACCGCCAATGCCAACTGGCTCCGCGGCGCCCACAATATCCGCTTCGGCTTCGACGCCTCCCGCCAGCACATGAACCATGTCACGCACGAACTCGTCGGTGCTTCCGGCGCTCCCATGGGAGGGTTCTCCTTCTCCGGCGGTGTCACCGCCCTCAATGGCGGACCCGTCACCAACCAGTTCAACAGCTATGCCCAGTTCCTCATGGGTATCTCCACCAACATCAGTAAGATCCTCATGCTCCCCGACCAGATCCGCACCCGCGCCTGGCTCCAGAGCTTCTACTTCCGAGACCAGTGGCAGATCAACCGCAAACTCACTCTCTCCATCGGTACCCGCTGGGAATACATCCCCATGCCCACCCGCGACGACCGCGGCATCGAACGCTACGATTGGCGCACCAACAAGATGCTCATCTGCGGCCTCGGCGCAACGCCCCGCAATTGCGGCGTTGAAACCAGCAATCGCCTGTTCGCTCCCCGCGTCGGCATCGCCTACCGCGCCTCCGACACCTTCGTCATCCGCACCGGCTACGGCATCAGCATCGATCCCTATAGCCTCGCCCGCCCCATGCGTACCAACTACCCCCTCGTTACCGGTCTCAATATTATTCCCCCGAACGCCTTCGCCTCCTCGGGCCTCGTCAAGAACGGCATCCCCGCGGTTCCGACACCCGACCTTTCCCAGGGTGTCATCGACATCCCCAATAACGTCGTCGCCTTCGGCCTCCCCGATAAGTTCCCCCGCGGCTACGTCCAATCCTGGAACTTCACCCTTCAAAAGCAGTTGAAATGGGGCTGGACCGGCCAGGCCGGCTACGTCGCTACGCGCCAGGTCCGCCAGCTTGGTTTCATCGAACTCAACGCCGGGAAGCCCGGCCTCGGACAAGCCGGCCAGCCTCTGTTCCAGAAGTTCGGCCGCGCCGCTTCCTCCCAGATCACCACTCCCACCGGCAGTTCGAACTACAACTCCCTCCAGGCAACACTCGAGCGCCGCTTTGCCGCCGGCTATCAGATCGAGGCCACGTACACCTTCTCGAAGTCGCGCGGGATTTGCTGCAACGACCGGTCTGACCTTCAGCCCGCCATCAACGATCCGGAGTTCTATCGCCTCAATCGCTCGCTCAACGGATTCGACCGGCCCCATAACCTCATCGTCACCGGCATGGCCGAACTCCCCTTCGGTAAGGGCAAGCGCTGGGCCGTTTCCGGACCCGCTTCCCACCTCCTCTCCGGCTGGCGGCTCAACGGAATCTTCAGCTCCTACTCCGGCTTGCCTTACTCCGTCACCTCCGCCGCCACTAACCTCAACGCCCCCTTCAACACCCAGCGTGCCGACCTCGTCAAATCCGAAGTCGTCAAGCTCGGTGGCGTTGGCCGCGGCATGCCTTTCTTCGACCCCTTCGCCTTCGCCCCCGTTACCCAAGCCCGCTACGGCACCGCCGGCTTTAACCTCCTCCGCGGACCCGGCCTCGTCAACGTCGACTTCGGCCTCGCCCGCCAGTTCGCCGTCACTGAAAGAATCGCGCTTCAGTTCCGCGCCGAAGCCTTTAACTTCACCAATACCCCCCACTTCGGCAACCCGGGAGCCAACGTCTCCAACCTCCAACTCAATCCCGACGGCACTATCCGCCAGTTAGGCGGCTACACCGAAATTACCTCGGTCCGCACCAGCGCGCGCGAAGGCGTCGACGAACGCGTCTTCCGTTTGGGACTCCGCCTCAGTTTCTGATACAACAGAGAGCACACCATGAACCGCCGATACTTTCTCCCCGCCGCCATGCTCACCGTGCGCCGCGCTGTCGCCGCCTCGGACAAGATCAACATCGTCCTCATGGGAGTCCGCGGCCGCGGCCGCAGCCTCACTACCGCCTTCTGCGCCCAACCCGACGTCAATGTCGCCTACGTCTGCGACATCGATCAAAACGTCGTCGAGCCCGCCTACAAGATCATCGAAAACTCCGGCCGCAAGCGTCCCCCGCTGGTCGCCGACATCCGGCGCTGTCTCGAAGACAAGTCGATCGACGCTGTGGTGATGGGTACGCCCGCGCACTGGCACGCTCCGGGGACCATCCTCGCCTGCGACGCGGGAAAGGATGTCTACGTCGAAAAGCCGGTCTCGCATAACGTCCGCGAAGGCCGTCTCATGGTGAACGCGGCCCGCCGCAACAAGCGCATCGTCCAGGTCGGCTCGCAACTCCCCAGCCTCCCGGCGACGCAGGCCTTCCACGACTATGTACAATCCGGCAAGCTCGGCAAGGTCCTCATGGCCAAGGTGTGGAACGCGCAACTGCGTAGTAACATCGGCCATAAGAACGACGAACCCGTGCCCCCCGGCATCGACTACGAAATCTGGACCGGCCCTCTCCCGAAGCTCCCCTTCAACCGCAACCGGTTCCACTCCACGGTGAACTGGCACTGGCATTACGGCTCGGGAGACATCGGCAACGATGGCGTCCATGAGCTCGACATCGCCCGGCGCGCCCTCGGGGTGCAACTCCCTACCATGGTTTCCGGCATGGGCCGCAAGATGTACTTCGACGACGATCAGCAGACGCCCGACACCATGAACATCACCTTCGACTTTGGTGATCGCCTCATGGTGTATGAACAGCGCCTGTGGAATCCCTACGGCCTCGAAGGCTGCGACAACGGGATCTCCGTCTACGGCGACAAGGCCGTCGCCCAGTTCGGCAAGTTCCGTGGCCGCAACTGGGGGTATCGTGTTCTCGACGGTGCCGACGGTAAGGAGATCCACTCCGAACAGCACGGCGCGTCGTCGATCGACACGCCCCACGCCCGCAATTTCCTCGATTGCGTCCGCTCGCGCCAGCGCCCCAAGGTCGACATCGAAGAGGGCCACTGGGCCACCTCCCTGGCCCACCTCGGCAACATCGTCGCCCGCACCGGCCGCGCCATCCGCTTCGACCCCAAAACCGAAACCATTCCCGGCGACCCCGAAGCCAACAAGCTCATCGCTCGCGAATACCGGCAACACTGGTCGACGCCGAAACTGTAGGATAGACCCCATGAGATCATTGCTTGCTTTCGTGGCCCTGGCGGCCACCCTGCCCCACTTTGCCGCCGGCCAGATGAATTCCTTCACGCGCGAGCAGATGCTCAAGTACACCGCGCAAAACCCCTTTGACCGTTTTCCCGACGGCCGTCCCAAGGTGCCCGACGAACTGCTCGACAAGATCAAGGCCATGTCGGCCGAAGAGGTGTTGGGCATTGTCCGCAAGGGCTACGCCAACCAGTACGCCGACGGATTTAGAATCCTCATGCCGCCCGGCAAGGAAGCCATGGTCGGCCGCGCCATGACGGTCCAGTTAATGCCACTGCGCCCCGATATCGCCGACGTCGATCAGAAGGAGTGGGCCGAAAAGAATCCCCAAGCCGTAAAGATCGGACTGCGCCTGTCCCATCAAACCGCCCTCGACATGCTCCAGAAGCGCGACGTCTTTGTCGTCGACGCCTTCGGTAACAGCGCCGCCGGCGGCATTGTCGGCGACAACCTCGCTTATTTCGTTTGGAAGCGCACGGGCGTGGGCTTCGTCATCGACGGTGCCATCCGCGACTTACAAGGCATCGCTAACTTCGGCATGTACGGCTATTATCGGGACGCCGTCCCGCCCGCCATTAACAATGTGATGGTCACCGGCATCAACGTGCCGGTCCGCATCGGCAAAGCGACCGTAATGCCGGGGGATGTTGTCTTAGGCGACCGTGAAGGCGTCTACTTCATCCCCCCGCACCTGGTCGAGGAGATCGTCGATACCGCCGAGATCACCCATATCCACGACGAGTGGACGAAGAAGAAGTTCGACGAAGACAAATACAAGTCCTCCGACATCTACGGCTCCCCCAAGGACCCCGCGCTGATCAAGGAGTACGAAGACTACCTGAAGGCCCGCCTGAGTCCCGCAAAGTACGAAGCCTACAAGAAACGGCAGCAACCGCAGCGGCGGCCGAGGTAAGCCTGGAACTCCGAACAACGACCGACCTTTCTACTCTATCTGTGCGTGTGGTTTCTTAAGGAGCGATGCATGAGGGTTGCCTACATTGATTTTGGTCTGGGCACCGCAGCAGGTTTCGGGCAAGTCGCTATTCTGGATAACCAGTTCCCCATCATAGACGGAAGGCAGTGCGGGTTCGGGGTGACGATCTCATCTGCTGACTTCGTGGACAACAGGAACTCGGCGCTCGCTCTCAAGGAGAACACTGTTTCGCTGTTCGCGAAGCTGGGGAATCTGAAAAACTTCTTGGCTAAC
>JAEUQD010000421.1 GCA_016789925.1 Bryobacterales bacterium
AAGATGCCGCGGATGGAGCAGCCGGACAATTCTAAAGCAACCGAGGAGGCGCGCAACGCGCGACGCCTAAACCCATGGACCAGCCGCCTTCGAGGCGGCCCAACTCATCAAGCCACCCGCTTCGCGGGGGGTGTCTGACTCAGCCGTGAACGGATCGGCAGCCACAACCGTGACCTTGAAGGGTTCCCTGTAGGTGCCGAATGTTCCGCTCTTGACGCAGACCCAGCCTTCCGGCCCTGTAGCCTCTTCTTCTTTATCGAAGACGCGAAACACGCGGTCGCCGCATTCCCACGTCATTTCTTCGGAACTGACGTTCTTCGCGTCCGGCATCTCTTTGGCGGCCGTGAATCTTTTACCGTCCCTCGTGTACCACCCCGAAGGAAAAGCGATGCTCGGAAACCGCACGGGCCGACCCCCGCGGCTTACACTCTCGCGGGTGGTCAGCAGGAAAGCCGCGCCCTGCGTGCTCTGGCCCAGGACATAGACCCTCTGCCAATCGTACGCAGAGAGTGAGGACTTTATTTCCGCGGCGAAGGCCGCGTCGTCGTAGCTGTAGGCCAAGCTGTAGTCTTCATACTGAACGCCGTTCGCCTTTTCACTGTGCAGCAATTGCAGATGTGTGGGTGCTGCGAAGGGAGGCCGATGCTGTGACGAACCCAATGCCAGAGACCCCATCGTCGTCATCTCGTCGCCCGGCCCGATCAGCACGCGGGCTTTCGCATTGTCGATGTACTGGCCCATGAACCCGATCGCGTTGCCCACAATTCCCGCGCCGTGAAGCCCGCCGACCACTACGGCTGGCGAGCCGATCTCGCTCGGCTTCTGGCCCATTTCGGAGTAACAGCCTACGAACACGGTTCCGTCGGCGGACGAGTTGAGCGCGCGGTAGGGGCCGAGGTCGTTGTGGTCGGCGTGACAGGCGTAATACGTGTTGCCGCCCGAGGAATCCTCGATCACGCCGAAGCCGCTATTCTGCGTGAAGCTGCAGCCGAACACAGTGCCGACATTGGCATCCTCTCCCTGCGTGTAAATGCCGTGACCTGTCACGACGTGGTAAGAGTGTTTGTCCGGAAACGCCTCGGCGTTCGTCCCCTTCAGCGTTTCATCGGAATGCTCACACGTGAATTCGTCGGACGAAAGAGCGCTGGTTACTTGGCATACTCCGCGGGGGAAATCGGGATCGGTTGACTCGAGCCAGATCAGGTCCCCTTCCCGCGCATACGGCGGGTCCTTGGTGCCTTCGCTGAGGTAGTGGTCGACTGCGGTCTGGACCTTGAGAACACGACCGGTCCTGGACATCTTGATCACTCCGATCGAATCGCCGTTGTTGGCGGCATGGATGCTTTCAACCCGGAATAGGCTTGGACTGCACGAAAGCGTATCCTTTAACTGCCCCACCGCGTGAATTCCATTGCCCCGGAAGTTGCCGATATACAGGTGCGCGAGGAAGGCTGCGCACCTCAGCACGACTCCGTGACAGCGGGAAACGGCCGATCTGCCGCCGCCTGTGATCTTCAGGTTGATCGCGGCTCCTCCCTGAGCGTCCGAGTTCTCCTGGTTGGAATATGTCTGGGCGTAATGAAAATACAGTCCGTGCTTGCCGGGCGGAAACACCAACTCCGTACGAGGGTAGGTACGGCTCCCGCCGACGCCCTCCAGCCAGATAGGACGGATTACGTGAAAGGTGTCGTCGAAATGGTACTCTACGCCATCGAACAGCCAGCGCTGCGAAACCCTCTCGCCGAGATCGCGCTGCGCCTTGAGTGCTGCCTTCGTGTTGTCGGCGGCGCTGTTTGCCGGGGCGATTCCGATGTCGGCTACGTTGATGAACCCTGCGGGCAGCATGTGAACCTCCAATGGACGCCCGGCCGGCTCAGATGCCTACGGCAGTGATCGGCTGCGTTGTGTTCGCTTGGCAGCTTGGCACGAACCTAACGCCCCGGACAAGAGCATGAATATGCTTTTATTACGGATTAAGCAGAAAACGGCAAGCGGACACGCCTGCGGCGTATGTAACACGGCCGATCAACCGGGAGTTGCCGGTGCAGATGAGTATTCTGGTCGGCATCTTCGCACTCATCATGAACATGAGTTTGTACACCAATCAGATTAGGCCCTCACGTAAGGCCTTGCTCACGGCCGCGGATTTCGAATGCACGTGCAGCTTCTCGTAGATGCTACGAATGTAATTGCGGACAGTGTTGACACTGACGTGCATTCGATCCGCCGCAGCCTGATAGCTGTAGCCTTCGGCCAGTAAAGACAGGAGGCGTTGCTCCTGGGTAGCCAACCTCGCCGACGGATCCGTTTTCTGAAAGAACGCAACAATGTGGCGAGCTATTTCCGGTGAAAACGGTGATCCGCCATCCCGCGCGGCTGCAATGGCGTCGAGCAATTTTGCTGGCGGCGTGCCCTTGAGCAGGTACCCATGGGCGCCATGGCAGAGGCATCTGAACAGCCGGTCGCGGTCGGAGAACACGGTGAGCATGAGGACTCGCATCGCCGGACATGCCTCGCGCAGGCGGCCGATGGCCTGATCGCCGGAAATCCCGGGTAATTGGATATCGAGCAGCAGAACGTCCGCACCTTCCTGCCGAACGCGGGGCAATGCCTCTTCCGCCGACGCGAAGCGTCCCACGCACTCGAAACCCTCTGCGGCGTCGATGATCGAGCCTAGGCTCTCGAGCAGCGCCTGGTCGTCGTCGACGATGGCGACACGGACAGGCATAATCGAGCTAACCGCGGCCACGCGGCCGGCGCAAGCGCATGTTCATGCTTTTCCCTGTTTCCAGTGAGAAGCGCAGACTGGCGCGTGTGCCGCCACCCGGGTTCGGCGCAACTTCAAATGTGCCCCCGAGTTGGGCGGCCCGCGCTCGCATGCTTTCGAAGCCCAGGCCGGAACTGCCGGTAGCATCGCAGCCACGGCCGTTGTCTGTGATTTCTGCAACTAGCCACTGTTGTTCCACCGATATCCGCAAAGCAGCGCTGCTTGCACGCGAGTGGCGGGCGATGTTGTGGATGGCTTCCTTGAAGATGAGAAACATCTGCCGCCGCTGGTCGGCCGAGAGTTTCTCCGCCAGCGCCTGTTCGGCGGCTTCAAAACTCCAACGGATGCCGCAAGGTTCCAGAACGGCGAAGCCGAACGCGCGAAGCCGGGTCACCACGTCGCCCAGATTGTCATGGCGGGGGTCGATTGACCATACAATGTCGCCCATGCTCTCGATCATCGAGCGGGAGTTTTCCGCAATATCGGCGAGAATGCGCTGCGAGTCGCCGTCGGCTGCCCTCAAGCGCATTTTGAGGACCTCGCTCAGCATCGCCGTGCGGGCGAGACTCGCGGCCACGTCGTCGTGCAGGTCGGCGGCAATCCGCAAACGCACGTGCTCGAGCGCGAGTTGCCGGCCGAGCCTTACCCGGTGCCAGAGATAGAAGAGCGAGCAAAGCACGGCCGTGAGCAGCGCCAGAAACCAGGTCTGCCGCCAGTAAGGCTGCGCGATATGAAACGCTACCGCAGCGGGAGTGGAGCTTTGCAGAGCCTGTACCTCGAAGCGATAGCGCCCCGGTGGTAGGTTCGGGAACTGCACCAGAGCGTTGGTCGTCGGCTCGCTCCATTCTTGTTTACTCCCGTCGAGACGGTAACGGTAGCGCACCTGCTCCAGGGATCCATAATCGATCGCAGCGTACTGGATTTCGATGGAATTTCGGTCGAAAGGCAGTTCCAGGGGGCCGACAGCCGTCACGCCGAGTTCGGAAAGCGGGTGCGGCACCCCCGCCACACGCAGCGCCGCGATGCGCGTGACCGGATCTTTGGCAGACCTCGGAGACGGCGGACGCAGGCGAGACAGGCCTCGATTGGACAGGAACCAGAGGTTGCCGTCGCGGTCCCGGGCTGCAGCGCGGATGTCGCCCCGCGCCAGGCCCTGCGTGACCGAGAAATTCTGAACGACTCCGGTGGTGGGTTCGATGCGATCCACACCACGCGCGGTTCCGGCGTAGATGTGACACTGGCCGTCATCGACTACGGACCAGACTTCATTGCTCGACATTCCGGCGACGGTCCGGAAGAATCTCGCTGCCGGCCGATCGCTATCGGGTCGCTCAATCACGCCAACACCGTTTTCGAGTGTCGCTATCCAAAGCCGCCTAGCGCTGTCGTAGGACAGAGACGAAATCCTGCCGGGCGGCACTCCCAGGATCTCCTCGAACCGGCCCGCACGGAAACGGAACAACCCACCGGGGCGCGTGAGCGCGATCCAGATCGTACCGGGTGAAGTCTCGACGATCGCGTTAGTGTTTCGTTCCCTGGCAGCAGCCGGGAGGATACTGGAAAGGTCTTCCAGCGTCCCGGTGACTCGGCTCCATCGCAGCAAGCCGTAGGTTCCGGAGGTCTGTGTGGTGATCCAAATGTTTCCGGAAGAATCCTCATACAATCGTCTGCATTCCTTGTCTGACAGGAGCCGCAAGTCGGGTATGTCTCCGCGGAAGCGTACCACTCCGCGGCCCGTGGAGATCCACCAGGCGCCGAGATGATCCTGGAGGGTCGATGACTCAGTGCCATGGAAGGGAGCTTGAAGGTCCGGCGGTAGACGCAGCGTGATGTCTCTGAAGCCTCTGCCGTCGGGACACCGTATCATGCGGCGAGGATCGCTGAGGCCCGCTACGCAGATATCCCCGGATGCGGTCCGAACCAGGGCGTCGGTACCGCTGAATGCCAGACCGTCTGCTTTGTCGAACGTCTCGAATCCGGTCCGGCTCAGGCGCATCAACCCGCCCCGGCGCGTTCCGATCCAAAGATTCCCGGCGGGATCCTCAGCCAGCGCGTAGACCTCGCGGTCTGTCAGTCCGTGACGCTCATCGTAGGTGCGGAAACGCGCAGCTTTCGGCGCCGCCTCACGCCATTCGACGAGTCCACCGAGGGTAGCGATCCAGCGGGACCCGTCAGGCGAGAAGAGTACATCGCGGACATCTCTGTGCGGCAAACCGTCGGTGTCGGTGAGCGTGAGCTCAGCGACCCGCGAGCCTTCGCGGGGTGTGGCGGAGAGCTTGATCAGCCCCATCCGCGTACAGGCCCAGAGCCTGCCATCAGGGTCCGATACAAGAGAACCTACATAGTTGTGAGGAAGTCCATGCTCGGTTGTGAATCGGACCCAGGCGCCACCGCGATGACGGCAGTAGAGCCCGTCGGAGGCGCCCACCCAGAGGTTGCCGTCACGATCCAGGCGCACCGTGTGCGCGGAAACCGCACCGCCGGGAGACGGCACGTCCATGGCTTCGATGTGCCTGCGATCGCCGTCTCCACGGATGCGGAATAGTCCGGCGCTTGTCGCCAGCAGGACTGCGTCCTCACCGTCCGCGGCGATGGCATTGACAAACAACGATTCGGCGGTGCCCGCCGGGCGGTATATGCCCGCGATGCGCCGTGCGGTAGCAGGAGAGAATAGTACCGCGCCGCCATCCGTCGCCACCCAGTAATCGCCGGATCGGGTTTCCAGGATGTCATTGACGTGCATATGCGGCAGGCCGGTCGCGACCGTGTAATTGACGAACTGTCTGCCGTCGAATCGCGACAGACCGTCATCGGTGCAGACCCAGAGAAAGTCCCGGGAATCGCGGAACACGCAGCTGACGTGATCATGCGCGAGTCCTTCGGCGGTTGTAAAGGAACGCAGAGGGATCACCTCGCCATGAGCCCAGAGCGCCAACAGTGTCCACACCACTCCGGCTCGCGCCAGACAAACCAGATCGGTTTTGCCGCCCCGGCGCTGGGGCTGCTTCGCTCCCCGCCATTGAAGTACCGGCTGCACAACAGAGCTGACTCTATCACGGATGCCCTATCTCCGGTATTCGTCCTGGGGGTTGAGTCGGTCAGATGGGATGGGTGAGGGGAACGGGTGAGGGGGGTGAGGGGTCAAATCTGGTGCCACTGTCAACCACCCCGCCGCACAGTACGCCGGCGCGCATCGTACCAGTGTGCCTCCTCGCCGTAACGGCTAATCGTCCTACACCTGCCTTACCTTCCGAACACCACCGCCAAGTCCGCGTCGACAAAGCGCCTCACTGTCAATCGACGCCTTCGCGATCGAATAGCGCAACCAGATCCTGCGCTCCATGGAGAACGCGCAAGATCTCGATTCGATCATCATAGGGCTGATAGAAAATCAGAAACTTGTCGAAGCGCTCGCTAACGCGGAAAGTACGCGCGGTCATTAACTGTGGGTGCCGGACCTTGCAATGCCATCCTACCTCCTTACGGGCGCCAAGGAGAACGAAAGTCTCGTAGACCTCGCTTAAGAAGAGAAGGCCGATGTCGAGTCCAGATTGCTCGGCAATGTGGTCGGCTATTTCGTCGATGTCCTGGTCGGCCCGAGGGCGGACGACGTATCCAAATCTCACCGCGTGCCTGTCTTCTTGCCGTGGCGTTCAACCAACTGCGCGCGCTTGCGTTCCCAATACTCCGGGGTTATCTCGATCGGATCGCCGGAGCTGAGCCCTTCCAGCAGCAAGGCTTCAAGCTTCTCCTCAGCCCGGCGCTTCTGATCGTCACGAATGAGCGCCCGAATGTACTCGCTCGGCGTACTGAACCCCGCCGACTCGACCTGGCCCTCAACGAAGTCCTTCATCGTTTGCGGCAAAGAGATATTCAGGGATGTCATGCTGCTCATGGTCACAACCTAGCAAGACCTTCATCAACTGTCAATTAATGTCAGGACAGATGCCCCCTAACCCATTCGACAACTTCTCGACACCCGGGCGCCCGCCAAAAATCAGAGCCCTTGCGGACAGACAAATCTGGAACCACTGTCAACCACCCCGCCGCATAGTACACCGGCGCGCATCGTACCAGTGTGCCTCCTCGCCGTAGCGGCTCATCGTCTTCCCCTACCTCGGCTTCCGAACACCACCGCCAAGTCCGAGTCGCCAAAGCGCCTCACCTGTCAATCGACGCCTTCGCGATTGAATGGCGCAACCAGACCGTCGACAAACGCAGACGGACGAGGCCGAAATCCTTTTCCGCGTTTATACCGTTTATCCGCGGCTGTCAGACGTACTAGTGCGCCTTCCGAACAACACGGCCCAAGTCCCCGTCGACCAAGTCCTTCGCCTGTGGGGCGAGATTTTTCCGCAGACACCGCGAATTTTATGTTGTCGGCAAATCCAAAAAAAGTCATTCACGACTAATTCAAAAATATTTTTCCATATTTTTCATCTAGTTATACGAAATTAATCATCTCATTCCGCAAAACCCTCTGCCACAATCACGTCAGATAGGGCTGCCGTGCCCTCTCTGCATTTCACGCCCCGTCCCGGCGTCTCTTCGAGAGGGTTTCTCGGGCTTCTGAATTCTGACTCCTGACTCCTGTCTCCTTTTTTATGAAACTTCGCATCTCTCGCAAAATTCGCGCCGCGCGCCGCCGCGCACAAATCCCGGCTCAGGCCAATCTCACCGCCCCGCAACCTGTCCAATCTCCGCAATCTGTTTGAAATACTCTCCATGTGATGCCAGCTGTAGCGGCTGAAGTCGCGCGGGTTGTACGTCAGCAACCGGGTCCTTCGGTGCCCCGCTCGCCGCGCGGCACCCACTCCCTCCGCGAACTCGAACGGAATCGTACGCGAAGGTGGACTTGAGCGTGCGGCGTAAGGCGCGTTAGAAGTCGATGCGTCCGCGAATCTCGATGCGGCGGGAGCGGCCGCCTTCGCGCAGGTTGCTGATCACGCCGACGCTGCCGGGCGCGGAGATGTTGGCGCTGGGCCGGGCGAAGTTGGCGTGGTTGGCCAGGTTGGTGGCGGCAGCGGTCAGCGTGAATTTCCAGCGCTCGGTGATGTTGACGCTCTTGGCCAGCGAGAGATGCTGCATGTTGTAGCCGGGGCCTTCCAGGACGTTAGTGCCGGAGTTACCGAAACGTCCGGCCGGGGGCGCGGTGAAGCAGGAGGCGTCGAACCAGCGGCGGACATCGCGCTGACCGGCCGGCAGATTGCCGTTGCAGATGCGGTCGGCGCGGCCGCCGGTGGTGTTGGTGTTGGACGGGTCAGCCCCGGTGAAGGTGGGTCCGAAGAACTGTCCGGTTTCGAAGTAGCCGATCCAGTACAACTGCCATCCGCCGAGAGCGTAGTCCATGGCGCGCGGCGCATTGGAGAGGACCTTGCGGCCGCGGCCGACGGGGATCTCCCAAACGGCGTTGACGACCACGCGTTGACGGGGTGTGAATGCATCGCGTTCCCAGAACAACGGAGCGTACGGATTCTCGAGGTTGAGCGTGTTGTCGTAGTTGGAGGCGAGCGACCAGTGGCCATTGAACGTGAGTGAGCCGACCTTTCGGTTGAGTTCCACGGTCATGGCGTTGAACTTCTGTTCGCCATTGTTGCGGAAGTAGGTGGCGGCGGTGAATTGCTGCCAGGGGCGGCGCGCGGCGGTAAAGGGAATCAGGCTTGGTTGCGGCTTGTTGATGGCGATCGCGTAATTGATCCCTTTGTTCCGTGAACCGACGTAGGACAGGCGAATGCCGATGTCCTTGACCTGGCGTTCGATGGTGAAGTTGAACTGGTGGATTCGTCCGTTGTCGACATTCATCGGATAGCCGGTGACGGTTTGCGAAGGGATGGTAGCGCTGGCCAGCGAGCCCGGGAAGGGATTGGGCATCGCAAACAGGGGCTGGCCGTTCGTGATGGCGTTGTTGTAGGTCTCGCTGATCTGGAAAGGACCGCCGCCCTGGACCCGCTGATAGCGGCCGAGGGTTTCGGTGTAAATGCCATAGCCGCCGCGGAGAACCCACTTGTCGGTGAGGCGGTAGGCTGCGCCAAAGCGCGGGGCGATGTTGCCGTTGTCGGGCTTCATGCGGACGTCGCCGGTGGTAATGGTGATGTTCTTCGGGTAAAGCGGGCTGACTTTCGACGAGGCCTCGGAAGGGATAATCACGTTGCCGGTTGCGGGGTCCCAGTTGAGCATGAGGCCGTCTTTATAGCGCGGAGAACCGAAGCGATCCCAGCGAAGGCCGAGGTCGAGTGTGAGGCGGTTGGTCGCCTTGAACGAGTCTGTGACATAGACGCCGAATTCACTGTCGAGCAGGGTCCGGTCGACGAGCGGGTCGAGCCGCGTGCTGGCAAAGGGAATCCCTAACAGAAAGTCGGAATAGCCGTAGTTGGTGAATCGCCCGTTGAAGTTGAACGACCCATAAGTGCCTTCGGGGATCGACCCGTTGAAGCGCGATTGCGGTTTGTACTCGCCCCCGAACTTCAGAACGTGCTTGCCCTTGGACCATGTGAGGGAGTCGGCAAATCCCCAGTTGTGATCGTTCTGGATGAGGCCGCCGGGCCGCTGCATGAGCGTGGGATATCCGGCGATGTCCATGCGGGGGAAACCCATGGCGCTGAGGCCGCGCGGGTTGACGCCTTGCAGACCTAACTCCTTGACGGCGGCATCGCCCTTGAAGGGGGTGACACCGTACAGGGTATTGCCGTCGTCCACCTTCTCCTGGTAGAGGCCGAGGCGAAACGTGTTCACCAGCGCTGGAGAAATGATATGGGTGTCTTCCACGACGAAGTGGAGGTTCCAGCGATTGCGGGTCCAGGCGAACGAGGGGTAGTTGGCCGAGAGAACGTAGAGGTCGCGATTCTCGATGATACGGCCCATGAGGCGATTCTTCTGGCTCACGTTGTAGTCGACGCGCTGGGTGAAGTCCTGGCGGAGACTGTAATCGGTCGGGAAGGGGAAAGTGTACTGGAAGTTGTTGGCGAGCGCGTCGGGACCGCCACGGTTGGGCGCGGGCAGGTAGCTGGAGTTGACTTTCTGGGCAATGGGGACGATGCGGCTGGAGGGGATGATGTTGCCGGGGAAGGGCTGAGCCGTCGACGGGTCAGTAATCAGCACGGGGCGTGCGCCGCCGAGGAGTTGGCCGAAGTCGCCGTTCCGCATGCGCTCGGTGGGGACGTCGCGGAGGAAGAACTGTTTGCTGGGCACCTTGAGCGTGTTGGCGGAGGCGTAGAAAAAGAGCTTGTCCTTGATGATGCGACCGGAGACGCTGCCGCTGAAGGTGTGGATCAACTGCTTGGCTTTGAAGGATTCGAAGAATTCGCGTGCGCCGAGGGCGGAGTTCTGGTGCCAGTACATGAGGCGCCCGTGGAACTGGTTGCTGCCCTGCTTGGTGACCATGTTCATGTAGCCGACGCGCGAGTACTCGGCGGTGTTGTTAACGGTGACCACCGTGACCTCTTCGACATCGAGAATGTCGTTGAGCTGGTTGACCGCGCCGTCGTTGGTGTGGCCGTCCTGGCCTTCCTGCACTTGGCGGGTGTTCTGGCCCGCCCATTG
>JAEUQD010000428.1 GCA_016789925.1 Bryobacterales bacterium
CAAGAAGAGCGTCCTCGATGCCGTGCGCGAAGACGCCAATCAGTTGAAGACGCAGTTGGGTACAACCGATCAACAGCGTGTCTCCGAACACCTCGAATCGATTCGCGACGTCGAACGCGCCATCGCCTCGCTGCCGCCCAACTACTACAAGGTGGAAGAGCCCGAATACGACGGCGACATGAAAGATTGGCCGCGCATCGCCAAGCTTCAGTCTGACCTCCTGGCCCATGCCTTCGCCACCCGCCAAACGCGCGTGGCTTCCTACATGCTGACCAAGTGCCAGGGACTTACACGGTTCCCCTGGCTCGGTTACACGGCGGCCCGCCACCACGACTACACCCACCGCGACGGCAAAGCGCCGGGCGCCGATGGTCCCGACGGGCAACGCATCATGCGCGACATCTGCCGCTGGCACGTCGAAGAGTTCGCCTACTTGTTGGGCAAGCTGCGGTCGATCAAGGAAGGCGAGAAGACCCTCCTCGACCGGACGCTGCTGCTCTATGTCCACGAACACGCCGAAGCCAACGACCACAAGAACAACGGCTTGTCGATGATCGTCGCCGGCCATGTCGGTTCATTGCAAACCGGCGTCCACACTCGTACAACCGGCACGGTCGGCGATCTCTACCTGACGCTCGCTGACGACGTCCTCGGCGTCGGCTTGGAGAAATTCCCTACCGCCACCAGGAAGATCTCGGAGCTGGTTCGCAGCTAGTAAGTCTTGAAGTTGATTTCGATGGTGGCCGCCACGGCTACTGGTTTGCCTTTACGCATTCCCGGCTGAAACTTCCATTGCTTGACGGCCACCACCGCGATCGCGTCAAGCTCCGGGTGTAGGGACTGTTTCACCTCTGCGCTGTAAACGCGCCCTTCGGTGTTTATCTTCACGAACAACTTCACGGTCCCTGAGATCTTCGCTTCTTTCGCCGCTTCGGAATATTCCGGCTCGACCTTATGCAGCAGCCGGGGAGCCTGAACATCCCCGCCCACTTTCTGAACTTCCTCATCCGCCCGGAGCAGTCCGAGGCCGCCGAATACAAGGGCAAGCCCCACGGTCAACACAAAGCCTCGGCGCACGCCGACGCGGGAACGATCCAATCCAGGTTTCAACATGGCAGTCAGTCTCCTTTCGAGTAGTTGCACCGTTCCGAGCGCGGCCCGGGGCGTGACAGTGGAATCGCGGGCGATCGCAAGCAGCGTCAAGGCATAGTCGTGCGGCGACGCGCCCGTCTCGAGAACCCGGTCGTCACAAGCGCGTTCGCGCTCCTCCAGCGCTTTTCGCTTGCTCCAC
Source organism: Bryobacterales bacterium (assembly GCA_016789925.1). Taxonomy (GTDB): domain Bacteria; phylum Acidobacteriota; class Terriglobia; order Bryobacterales; family Bryobacteraceae; genus JADLDI01. The sequence continues at coordinate 1,292 of JAEUQD010000428.1, forward strand.
CAAACCAGCGGCTGCCACCAGTAGCAGGCAGCGACAATCTCCATCAGTAGTTGAGCCCAGGCGTCGCCCCGCGACAGATGGGCCGTTTCGTGTTGGACGACGGCGGTCCGGCGCGCTTCGTCCCATTCCTCCGCCCCTTCCGGCCAAACGATGCGCGGCCGCCAGAGTCCGCACAGGGCGGGTGACTCAACTCCGGTGAGGCGTGCCGCTCGCCAATGCGCTGCGAAAAGACGCGCCAGCAAGAGCGCTGCGCCGGCCAGCCATAGCCGGAACAACCAGTCCACGTGGCTGCCTTGGGCCGCCGTGGCCGAGACGGTGGCGGCCGACGTGATCACCAGGTTGGCCGTCGGCACCGGTGTCACCCTTTCCAGGATAGGCGTTGCCGCCAGAAGCACGAAGGCCACCAGCCAGACATGATGCCGCAAGGCTGCCGAGTGCCTCCGCAGTGCCAGGTTCACCAGCGCCGTGCCTGCCAGAATGAGCGTGCTCTTCCAAATCCAGTCCATGTTATTGCTCCCGCGCCTGACGCACCAGTTCTTCCAGGCGGTCCAATTCACTTTCTGTAAACCGCGCTTGCGTGGAACCCAACAGGGCTGCGGCAGCCTGGGCGGGTGAACCGTCGAAAAATGTATCAATCAGCCGGCTTAGGGCCGATCGCCGGGCCGCCTCGCGTTCGACCACCGGGGAGAACAGGTACCGGCCGTCTTTCTCTTCGTGGCGGACCACACCCTTCTCTTCCAGAATCCGAAGGGTGGCCCGGACTGCGGAGTAGCCAGGCGGATCGGCCATGCCGGCGCGGACTTCGGCCGCAGTGGCCTGGCCCACACTATAGAGAAATTCTACGATCTGCAGTTCCCGGCGAGAGAGTTTCTGTTCCATTTACTGCCTGCTAAAAAATTAGCACGAGCAGATTCCGTTGACAAGACCCAATTGCTAATTTTTTAGCATCGCAAGTGGGTTCGACACTTTTCGACACATCGTTTCTAATGTTT
>JAEUQD010000446.1 GCA_016789925.1 Bryobacterales bacterium
GCTGACGTCCATGTTCTTCGCGCTCGACCTGCCCCCGGGGAGCGAGATCATGGTGCCGTCCTACACCTTCTTCGCCACCATCCTGCCCATGCGCTTCTTCCAGTACGTGCCCATCTTTGTGGACATCGACCCGAAGACCGCGTGCTTCGATCTGGACGACGCCCAACGCAAACTCACCGCCCGCACCAAGGCGCTCTGTGTGATGCACTCCTGGGGCCTGCCCTGCGAAATGGATCATATCGCCGGCTTCGCCAAGGAGAAAGGGCTCATCCTGCTCGAAGACGCCGCCCACGCGCATGGCGCCACCATGCAGGGCAAGGCGATGGGAACCTGGGGCGCCATCGGCGCTTACAGCTTCCAGGCGAGCAAGGTGCTCCCCTCCATCGAGGGCGGCATGGGCATGTACCAGACCCGCGAATACTTTGAACGCGCCGCCGCGTTCGGCCATTACGAGGATCCGCCGAAGTTCGCCGCCGACAGCCCCGTACGCAAGTACGAAGGCACCGGCTTCGGCCAGAAATACCGCATGCACCCGCTGGCCGCGGTCCTCGCCCGCCAGCAGTTGCAGAGCCTCGACGAACGCAACGCGCTGGTGATGTCGAACGTCCGCAAGCTCAACGACCGCCTGACCCAGCTCCCCGGCCTCGCCGAACCCCGCTGCCGTCCGGACCAGAAACGCGTCTTCTACTACGCCAACATGCTCCTGCTCGACGAGAAGAAGGCCAAGATGTCGCGCGACCACGTCGTGAAAGCCCTGAAAGCCGAAGGCGCCCGCGCCACTACCTGGGTCTACCCCGAGCAGCATAAGTACACGATCTACTCCGAGGCGAAGTGGTGGCACCACCCCATCAACGTCCCCGCCACCCTCCCCGGCAACGACCATATCAACCAGACCCATCTCTTCACGCCGCTCTTCTACGCCGACGTCCCGGAGTTGATCGACCAATACGTTGCGGCGTTCGAGAAGGTCTGGGCGCACCGCGGTTGAAAGGCAGGCGTGATCCTTGTGGTCACGCCTACCCTTTCTTGAGAGCATGGAACTTCCTTGCTGAGCCGGAAGCGTAAGCGCCCGGTCCCCGCCTGCGAAAACGAACCAGCCAGACGCCTCGGGGCGTGTACCGGAAGGTGAAAGAAGAAGAGAACATCAAAACATCAGCATCACGGCGCTCGCCGGCAGCCTCAAGCGCTCCCGCGAGGCTGTCAGCCGCGATGTGACAGCGCTGCATTCGCTGGTCTCGTCAAGTTGCGAAACGCATCCAAACCTGGCCACGGCCGCGTCGTGATGGTGTCGCCCGTCGCGAGGAAGATCCTTGTAGAGCTTTGAGGTTCCAACCGCACCAGCCGGTCCGGGAGGAACCTCACCTCTCCACGCCGTCCCTTCATGGTTGAGACGAACAAGGGGAACACAAGCCGACGTGCAGAGGGTATCCGTTTGGGCGGACCAGGCCAGTAACTGTTCGCCCTCGAAGGCAGACCCTCGATAGTCCCGGGCGCTGCTGCCGCTGGCAACTCTCGGGCACGACCTTGAGATTCCGGAGCGCTGGCTACCCCGGAGGTTCAGGGATAGAAAGCCGCCGACAGATCCGTTTGGCCAACAGGTTCGGAATCTCGACATGACGCGGGACCGCTTCCGCGTGACCGGTCTGTGGATTCTCCCAGAGAGAGTGCTCCTTGCCCTCGCGCCGAATCACGCAACCGTGCCGGCGAAGGTGGCGCAACAGCGCGTCACGCTTCATCCGACGACAACGAGTTCCTGCTTCGCTTCAGGCGGAAGAGATCGAAGCGACTCTTCGCGGCGGTGTTCGAGAATGAGGGCGATTGCCTGCTTGAGATTGTCCAGGCATTCCTCGCGCGTGCTCCCCTGCCCATTCGCTCCCGGAACCTCGGCGCAATAAGCGATATACCAGAGGCCGTCCTGCTCCACAACCGCTGTAAACTCGTTGCGCATACACCTAGCTTAGCGCCATAGGCGCCAATAGGAAGACTTCGCAGAACACGCCGTGCCTTAGTGGCTGGCAAGTTGCTGATCGGAAATCGAGAAGGAACCGGCGAGCGCCGTGGATGCCATTTCACCGTGGGCAATCCGGTCCGCAATCACCTCGATCGCGAACCGCTCGGCGTTGCTGATGGCCCCGTCGCGCGTCTGACCGTAACGCACACACCGGGCAGTTCAAGGACCTCGGCTATCCACCGGCCATCGCCTTCTCGATCCAACTCGATTCCGAGGCGCTGGCCCCATGGAAGCCGTTCCTCCGGCTTGCAGGTGGCTCCCGCGTTGCGAAGACCGCGCAGCCTCGGCATCAGGCAACCGCGTCAAGTTCCATCGTCGCGAGGATCGTGCGATTTGCTGCGAACCCAAGGGCAGCCAGATCTTCCCCATCGAGATGCAACCCGATCGCTTCGCGAATGTTCCCGGCCAACTCATCGAGAGTGGGCGCCTGGGTCACCACCGGCAGATCCAGACACTCAGCGACGAATTGATGCTCGCCCCGGCTGATCCGCACCTGGATTGTCCTTTGCATCGGCGTCCACCACCAGTATGTATCAGACTGCCAACTTCGCGGCTACGATCTCCAGGAAGCGTCGCGGCGTCACGACTTCGGTGCTCAACCAATAGAGCGGGAAGTCCCTGACGTTGCCCGTGATAAGGTAGGCCGCGCCGCTGGCTTGACAGCACTCCAGAAAAATATCGTCATCCGGGTCGGAGCAAGCTCGAACGAGTTCCGAAGGCCGTACCCAGTACGCCTTCGCCCGGATAGCCTCCAATGTCGCAACGACCGTTTCCTCCGTTCGGCGAAATCTCGGACGGCGAATCACTTCTTCATACTCGGTGAAGATGCTACCACTCAGGCACAATTGAACTTTGCTGGCCAGAACCATCAGGAACACTTCTGCTGGTGGGCCGAGCGGCTGCAAGAGCGCCGAGACGATGATGTTCGTATCGAGAACGACGCGGATCATCCGCCGGATTGTTGTTCATGCGTCCGGCGTGCCCGCCGTGCCGCCGCTATCTCTGCCTCGATCTCATCCATCGACAACTCGCCGAGTCCAGCCTCCGCGGCGTCACCCCACGACTTGCGCAGCCAGTCCGGCGCCAGGTCCCGTTCAATCACCCGCCGGGCGTATTGCTCTGCCGATAGTCCCTGCTCCTTCGCCTTCGCTGCCAGGGCCTGCAGATCCGCTTCCGGGAGAGTAATCGTCAGGTTCAACGTAGCCGTTCCTCTCCTCCTACGGTACCGGATTGCCGGCAGATCATGCAAAACGGCTTCCGCTGAGAAGACGGAGGGGAGAGCGCGCCCAGTCTGTGGATTGCGGGGCCTTCAGAGATCATCGCGCGTCAAACCCGTCCGCTTGGCGATGCGAGCCGGCATCCGTGGTCCGATTTCGTCTTGCCGGGCGTATTGCTCAACGGATAGTCTTCGCACTTTCACCTTCGCTGCCAAGGCCCGCTGCATCTGCGGCTCGTTCATTCCAGCGTTGCACGTCCACGCCAATCGCGAGAAGCCAGAACGCAAGCGACACCTCGGCAATCCCCGCCGGGATCAAAACATAGGGGAAAAGAACGGCGGCGATGGGGGAAGGAACGACGCTCGCCGAGATGTTGATGATGTAGCCCGAACCACCGAGCGCCATGAGCACGCCAAGAATCCGGGGGAAGAACCCCGACTTCAAAATGAGGTAACCGGCCGCTATGCAATGGAAACCGAAGAACACCAAAGCGATGTCGAAACCATACGTATGAAGGCGCACGAAGGCTAAGACGAGTGCCTGTATCTGATCGTGACTGAAAGCGGTTGCGTACCCCGAATCCGTCATCAAGAGCAACGGCGCGAAGTGGTTCGCTACGTTAGCGCCGGCGATGGCCGCGTAGACGAGCCGGAAGAACGCCGCAAGCAGCGACATGCTGCGGCTGACCGGCTTGAGCAGATCATAGAAAACCAGCGCCAGGGCGACGTCGCTGGCGTACACCATCAGTTCAGCGGCGCCCCCCAGAGCGTACAGGGTCTTCGAAGCGGCGATCCTGGCCGCCGTTGTTGCCGCGTCGCCTTGCATCAGTCCCGAAGGAACGACCGGGAATGGAGCAAACACGGCTCCCAGGATGACGAAGACGTACAAGCCGCCGGCGATTCTGGCCTTGACTCGGGCCGAGCCTTCCGCGTACGCCTGCCTCATCGGTACTCTTGTGCGCTGCCGCCAGCCGCGCGGTCAGCCTTATCCTTTCCGGTACACCAACTCGACAAATCCGGTTTTGTACGCCACCACGTCCTCCAGCCGCCATCTCGTCTCGCTGCCGGAAGCGCCGAACAGCCGCAACCCGTCACCCAAGAGCACCGGCGCAATCGCCAGCCGGATCTCATCCACCAGACCCAAGCGCAGAAAGCTATCGCACAGCATCGCTCCCCCCACCAGCCAGATGTTCTGGTAGCGGGGCGCGAGCACCTCGTCCACCAGCTTTCTCAGATCCCCTGAGTAAAACTCGACAGTCTCTTTCACCGCCGGCAGTTCTCTGCCGGTCACCACGACCGTCGGCGTATCCCCATAGGGCCAGCCAAGTTCGAGCGCGTGCTCGTAGGTGCGCGAACCCAGTACATAGCAGTGGATCCCTTGAATGAGCTCCGCGGCGCTCTCTTCCGGAACTCCCCGCTCGTAGGCGTCGTCAGGACTTTCGAGCCACGACACACTGTTGTCGTGCCTGGCGATGAAGCCGTCCAGACTCGAAACCATATGCAGCGTGATCGTCGATCTGTTTGCACGTTCGTCGCTCTGTGACATCTCTCCTCGCTACCGCTGTCGCGCTTCCATCATACGCGCAAGTTCTCACGAGAGGAGATGAATCAGTTCGAACCGATGTGAGTGAATTCGGCCGCCGCGAGACTGGATACCGATCGGCGCGGCGAAGAGACGGCGGCGCCGAAGGCCACCGGCTCATTCCCTCGCAGGCGCTTCAGGCAATAGAAACCGTTCATCACGGCACACATGAGGAACGCCCCCAAACGCAACCGGCCCAGCGACCGCACCACGCGCAGCACAGAATACTTCAACGAGAACGCCTCGCGCCACAAGGCCCGGTGCGCCTCCAGTAACTGCTCCGGTGACATTTCCCGCGGTTGGAACGAGACATTGTATCCGTTATAGAACTCCCACCCGCGGTCCGCCAGAATCCGTCCCTCGTCCGCCAGTTTGCGGTAGGCGGGCGTGCCCCGGTAAGGCGTCAGCACGCTCAGGAACGGAACATCGACGCCCGTCTCGTAAAGCTGCCGCGCCATGGCCCGGATGCTCTCCGGAGTGTCCCCGTCGAACCCCGCAATGAATCCCGCCATCACGCAGATTCCGCGCTGGTGTAACTCGCGAATGCGCGCTTTGTAAGTGTTGATCTTGTTCTGCGGCTTATGCGCGTCGCGCAGAGACTCGGCGCCGAACGACTCGATGCCGAAGAAAATACCGATGCACCCGGACCGCTGCATCAGGTCGAGCAGATCCTTGTCCGTGCCGATATCCAGACTCGCCTGCGTTAACCACCACTTCCGGAGGGGAACCATTGCGGTGAGGAGTTCGCGGATATACGACCGCTTCGCCGTCAGATTGTCGTCCCAGAACCACACCACCTTGCGCTGCCACCAATGCCGGAACCGGTTATAGGAAATGTCTTCGACTACGTCCGCCACCGGGCGTGTCCGAAAGCCGGGATTGATCGTTGGGACGGTGCAGAACGAGCAGGTGAACGGGCATCCGCGCGTCGCCTGCACCACGCGCGGGATGAAGAACCTGCCCCGCAGCAGGTCGTAGCGCGGGGTCGGCAACCCTCCCAGCGGCTCGGACGCGCCAATGTACCGGCTGCGCAGTCTGCCCGCCGAAGCGTCTTCGAGAAGCTGTGTCCACACCGGTTCCGCCTCGCCAAGCACCACGCTGTCGACGTGCTTGAGCGCCTCCTCCGCATTGAACGTGACATGCGGACCGCCCGCGACGACGCGTTTCCCACGCCTTCTGAATTCGTCCGCAATGCGATAAGCCTCCGCCGCGAATCCGGTGAAGAAAGACAGTGCAATCAGATCGGCGCCGGTGTCGAAGTCCACCTGCTGCACTTGTTGGTGAATCACGCGAACCTGGTAGCGTGCCGGCGTCAGAGCCGCCAGGTGTATCCCGGTGATGGGCGGAACGAAGTTCGCCTCGTGCCCGCTCCGGTACCGCGGCGAGTAGACGATCACGATCTCGACGCAGAAGGGCCGCCCCTGCGATTCAGCTTCGGGTTGCCTCATGATGATCCCGCGCCCCTGTCGCGCCCGACTGGAAAGTGTACGGAGGCAGCCCACCAAATCGGCGATTCCGGCTATGAAACACGTTTATCGCCGCCCCCAGATCCTCTGCCGTGAAGTCGGGCCACATCAGGTCGGTAAAGACAAACTCGGCGTAAGCGCATTCCCAGAGCAGGAAGTCGCTGAGGCGCTGCTCACCGGCTGTCCGGATCAGTAGGTCGACATCCGGGGCAGGAAGGTGAGCCGCCAGCGCCTCCCGCGTCAACTCGCGCCCCGAGCATGCCTCGGCCGCCCGCAGAAGAGTGTCGCGCGAAGAGTAGTCAATCGCCAGGCGCACATGCACTCTCTCTCCCGGCGCCGTCAGCCGTTCGGTGCTTTCAATCAGGCGCCGAAGGCCGGCGGAGAGCCTGTCCCGGCGACCGATCACGCTCAGTCGAACTCCTTTGCGTGCGCAAGCGGCGGCTTCCGACTCCAGATAGGCCGCCAGTAACTTCATCAGTGCGGAAACTTCTGCGGCCGGACGTTTCCAGTTATCGCTCGAGAATGCATAGAGCGTCAGGTCTGTGATGCCAACGGCAGGCGCCGCCTCGACCGCGGTACGAACCGCCTCGGCGCCGCGCTGGTGACCCGTAATGCGGGGCAGCCCTCGCATCTCGGCCCAGCGGCCGTTGCCATCCATGATGATGGCGCAGTGAAACCTTGCGTAGGGGGATCTCAACGGGTCTATCCTTTCTTCTCGCGGTTCTTCTAGCGGTCGCGGACAGCCCGGATCAGGGCTTCCATGTGATCGAGATACCGGTCGAGGGCGCGCCGCCCCGCTGGCGTAATCGCGTAGGCGGTGCGTGGCACACGGTCCTGAAAACTCTTCGTGCAGCGAATGTAGCCGGCCTGTTCCAGCTTGCGGGCGTGCACGCTCACGTTACCGTCGGTGGTTTGCAGCGTATTCTTGATCTCGACAAACGTCAGTTCATCGTTCGCGGCCAAGGCGCTCATGATGCCCAGCCGCACCCGTTCGTGGATCAGGCGGTCCGGTTGTTCCGCTTTTTGCGCCGCTGCGCGCGCCGGAGGAGCGTCGGAGTCGTTGCGAGCCGCGTTTCCCTTAGCCACCGTGCCTCCTCGCGATGATCAATCCGAACACCACATGCAGTACGCCAAAGCCGCAAATCAGAGCGACGTTGCCGAGGGACGGCGCCAGCAAGGCAATGCAGCCCAGCGCGAGAAAGCAGACGCCCATGGCCGGAACCACGGAAACAGAGAAGACGCCGGCGCCCATCACCGCCACTCCGTACAGCGACAACCAGGCGCCGGCGATCAGCGCATGAGCCCCAGCGCGCCACAGCGCGATCGTGAACAGCCCCGCCGCCACCACGGGCGGCGCAAACGCCAACGCGAACTTCCGCGCGGGCTTCGACCAGAGTCCCTGGCCGGTCGCCCGGGCCTTGTGCGTCAAGGCGACGATACCGATGAGCAAGGCGATACACGCTTCGGCCAGCCAGACCTGTAACCAGCCGGTAAACTCTGCCTGGCGGTCGGCAAGCACGCCGGCTCCGATACTGGTGACGCCCATCCAAAACCCTCCCCAACCAGGGACAGCGGTGAAAGTATTCGCTCGCTCGATGGTTTCGCGGATGTAACGGAGATTCTCGGCAGCCCGGGATTCGAGACTCACTGGTGTGGCCACACTCAAAGAATAAGGGCGGAACCTGTCAATGTCAAGTACTTTGCATTGTAAAGTCAACCCGAAGTGCCGTGCCCTTTGGCCAGGTCTTGCACTACCGCCGGGAGGTCCGGCGGAGCCACGAGTCGAGCATCCGGGCGAAGGCCTGCGGGAGTGCGGCGCCGTGGAGTTCTTCGAGGGAGAAGAGCATCTTCCGGCGCCAGTTGGGGTATTGCCACGTGGTGCCGGGGAGGTTCTGTTGGTACCGCTCTTTAGTGAGGTCTTCCTGATTGAGCGTCATGAGGAGGCAGGGGGTCGAGGCCAGAAAGCCAGTGATGGCGGAGTGGAGTTCGCCGGAGAGTTCCGGACCGTCGACGGCGGCGCGGGGATAGTCCGCGGGTAGCAGGCCGGCGTCGCGGAGGGCGTCGAACATGCGCTGTTTATCCTGAGCGCGTTCGGCTAATGCGCGGTCGTGGGCATCGCCATCGCCCAGCAGGCCTAAGTCATGCCGGGCCTCAATGTCCATGCCTGCCCAGAAGCCCGCGAGGGTCGGCAGGTCGTGGGTGGTTGACGAGACCAGGGCTTGGGCGGGGTATTCGGCCGGCGCTTTGAAGCGGCCGTCGCCGTGTTTCTCGAAGTAGAAGAGCCGGTAGGAGAGGATGCCGTGCTGCGCGAGGCCTTCGCGCATGAACGGCTCGATGGTGCCGAGATCTTCGCCGACGATGAGGACCTTTTGGCGATGGCTTTCGAGGGCGAGGACCTTCAGCAGGTCTTCGGCGTGGTCACGGACGTAGGTGCCTTCCGTGGCTTCGAACCCCTCGGGAATCCAGTACAGGCGGAAAAGCCGCATGACATGGTCGATGCGGAGCGCTCCGCCATGGCGGCAGGCCTCGGCGATGGACTGGGCGAAGAGGCGGTAACCGTCGCGGCGATGGGCGTCGGTGTTGGGCGGAGGGAAAGACCAGTCCTGGCCCTTGGGCGAGAAGCTATCCGGCGGTGCGCCGACGCGGCAGCCGGCGACGTAGAAGTCGCGGTTGGCCCAGAGTTCGAAGCCGCAGCGGTCCGTTGCCAACGGAAGGTCGTGGAAGAGGCCGATCTCCATACCCCGGTCGAGCGCGTAGGCTTGGACGCGGGCGGCCTGCGTGTCGAGCAGCCACTGGACATACTTGTGGAACAGTACGTCGCGGTCGTGCTGTTCGCGGAACTGCCGGACGGCCGGAGAGGCGGGGTCGTGGAACTCGGCGGGCCAATCGGGCCAGACCCAGCAATTAGGGTTCTGCTCGTGGTGAAAGGCGTCGAGGACGGAGTAGAGGGCGAAGCGGTCGAGAAGTTGGCCTTCGGCGGCGACATATTCGCGAAAGGCGGCGGCGCGTGCCGAACTGGTGGGGTATTCGTGCTGGAGGAAAGTGTCGAAGGCCAGGCGCAGGAAACCGAGTTTCAGCGCGGCTACCTGTTCGTATTCGACAAACTCGGATTCGTTGAGGCGGCGGATTTCGGCCAGGGTTTCGGGGGCGTGCCGAATAGATTGGGCTTCGGGGGACAGGGAAAGGTCGGGGATCGCGTCGATATCGAGGTACAGGAAGTTGCGGTAGAAAATGCTGTTGGGCAGGTAGGGGCTGGTATTAAAGGGTTGGCGGTTATGGATGGCCTGGAGTGGGTTGAGCGTAATGTAGGCGCCGCCGATATGTTCCACCACCCAGTCGATAAGCGAGCGGAGTGCGGTGAAATCGCCACACCCCCAAGTGCGGGCGGAATGAACGCCATACAAGGACACCGCGAGGCCCGCGCGCCGCTGGCCCTGCGCCAGGGAGGGGGGGAGGTAGGCCTTTTCAGGGCAGACGATCAGGCTGGTGGTTCCGGCGGGTTGACCACCGAGTTCCCAGGCGATGGAGTGGTAGCCGAGGGGAAGGTCGAGCGGGAAGTCGAGCCGTTTACGGAGGTAGTGATGGCCGGCGATGCTTTTGCTGTCGACAGTAGGCCATTCGGAGAGATGGAACCTCAGATGGGTGCGCGAGCCATCTTCGCGGTGAATCGTGGCCGACAGGTAGGCGTAGGCGTAGGGTTCGTCAACGGAAACGCCCAGTTGAAGGGGTTCACCCGCCGTGACCACGCAAACGGGCTCACCGAGAGTGGCCCAGAAGTCCAACTCGTGGCGCTCCACCGCTTGGGCGAGTTGTTCGGGCGTCTGGCAGGGGATAGCCAGGGACGACAGGATGGCTCGGCGCAACGGATCGGTGGTTTCATGCCACACGCCGCTGATATCCCAGTAACCGGGTTCAATACCATGAGCCGCAGCCGCTCGCAGAAGCAAGTCGTGAGTATCCAATCTTTCAGTTTATGAGACTTCGACAGCCGTTTAGGTTAACAATGTGCAACACGGCAAGGCATGGGATAATCAAAAATGTTATGGAGCTGAGGGAATACCGGGCGCCGCTCGACGAAGTCGAGGGTTTATTCACGAAGATCGACCAGGATGTGCCGCCGGAACTGCAGGACAGCATCCTCACGACGACGGTGGACAGTGCGATCAACTGGGCACGCAAGAACTCGATCTGGCCCATGACGTTCGGCTTGGCCTGCTGCGCGATCGAAATGATGGCGATGAGCGCGCCGCGCTTCGACATCTCGCGGTTCGGGGCGGAAGTGTTCCGTGGATCCCCACGCCAGTCGGATTTAATGATCATCGCCGGACGGGTGTCGCACAAGATGGCCCCGGTGGTTCGAAAGTTGTACCAGCAGATGCCGGAACCGCGCTGGGTGATCTCGATGGGCGCTTGCGCGACGTCGACCGGAGTATTCTCAAACTACGCGCTCGTTCCCGTGAACCAGGTGATTCCCGTGGATGTGTACGTCCCGGGGTGCCCACCGCGTCCGGAGCAGTTGATCTACTCAATCCTCCTGCTGCAAAAGAAGATTCAGGGCGAAACCGGGACACTGAAGAACGTTCTGAACCTGGGCTGAGGCTTCAGGCTTCTTCGCCGTCTTCGCAGGATTCCAACTCGTCGGCTTGGGCGGAATACCGCTTCAGGACCCGAATCGATGGGCCGGAGGAAAAGCCCGCGTAGCGCAGCTTGCGGTAGGCCGAGGCGAGCTGCAGCGGGTCCTGCAAGAGGGCCGGTAGGGAACGGTTACGATACTTTCGGGCGAGATACTCTTCAATTAATGTCACTTCGTCGGTGCCGTCGTAGATCGTCTTGACCACTTGCTCGGCGACCGGTGCGGCGACCCGGCGCGTGCGCAGGTCGCGGAGCACGCGCTGACGTCCATGACCCTGCGAGTCGAGGCGGGACTGGGCATACGATTCGGCAAAGCGCGAGTCGTCGAGATAGCGGGAATCCTGGAGCCGGTGCAGAATATCGGGAATATCGGCGGTATTCTCGGCCCGTCTGGCTAAGCGTTGACGAAGTTCAGCGGTACTGAGCGCCCGGCGGCTGAGCGTGGACAACGCGTATTCCCAAAGTTCACCGGCGTTGAGTCTCGGCGTTGGACGCTGTGCCATGAGATACCAACCACCAGCATACTGGAGTACACTCAAGACAGCGGCCGGAGGTTCCAGCCGGCAGATCGGAGACAACTATGGAAGACGACAAAAAACTATCCTATTTTTTCCTTGGTTTGGGACTCGGTGTGGCGGTAGGAATTCTATTTGCCCCGAAGTCTGGTGAGGAAACGCGTGGGCTGATAAAAGGAAAGGCGAACGAAGGGTCGGATTATTTGCGGCGTCGCAGCGAGGAATTGCGGGAAGCAGCAACCGGCTATGTCGAACGCGGAAAAACCGTCGTGACGCGGCAGCGTGACAACCTGACGGCCGCGGTGGAAGCCGGCAAAGCGGCGTATCGGGACGCGGTGAGCGAGCCGGCCAGCAAGGCGACTGCTCCCGAAGGCGTTTAGGTTACAGCGCGGAAGCTGAGTTACTTGGGAGCGAGGGATGAACTCGGACCAGTTGTTGATAGTCATGACGAGTGCCGTGGTGGTCTCGGCCATCGCCATTGTGCTCCAGGCGCTGATCCTGTTTGGAATGTTTCGCAGTGTGCGTTCTTTGAAGGAACGGGTGGATGAGTTCATCCCTCGCGCTGAAGCGATTCTCGGCAAAGCCGAAAAGTCTCTCGATGAGACGGTAGGCGAAGTAAAGAGCCTGTCGGCGCGCGCAATGAGTCTGGTGGATTCGGCACAGAAGCAAGTGACGCGGGTGGACGAGGTGCTGGGTGACGTGACGGTGCGCGCTAAGACGCAGTTGGATCGCGTCGAACTGGTTTTGGACGACACGGTCGGTCGCGTGCATGAGACGGTGGTGAGGCTGAATAACGGCGTGCTTCGTCCTGTAAAAGAGATCAACGGCGTGGCCGCCGGGTTGCGGGCCGCCATCCAGCAACTGGCGCGAAGCCGGCGTCCGTCGGTCGCACAGGCCACCTCCGACGAGGAAATGTTCATCTGATCGACATCCACTCTCACATCGTCTATGGGGTGGACGATGGCGCCAAGGAGTTGGCCGATAGCCTGGCGATGGTCCGGATGGCCGCCAGCCATGGGACCACGACAATTGTCGCGAGCCCGCATGCGAGTCCGGAGTACGCCTACGATGAGCAAACCGTAGAAGCGCGCATCGCGGAAATCGGCGCGGCGGTGCCGGACGGCCCGAAGATCATTCGCGGATGTGATTTTCATCTCTCCTTCGAGAACATCCAGCAAGCCCTGGTAACGCCGCGGAAGTACACCATCGGCGGCAGGTGTTACCTGTTGGTGGAATTTCCCGACCTGGCCATTTTTCCGAACACGGGCGATATCTTCGAGCGGCTCATGGACAACGGGATGATCCCCGTGATCACCCATCCGGAACGCAATCAGCTTCTGCAGCAGAAGATCGACGACATTGCGAAGTGGGTGGAGCGCGGCACGGTGGTCCAGGTGACGGCGGGGTCGTTTCTGGGGCGGTGGGGCAATCATGCGCGGCAGTTCAGCGAGACATTGATGAAGCGGCGCCTGGTGCACTGTATCGCCAGCGACGCGCACGACATCAAGCACCGGCCTCCGATCCTCACCGAAGCGCGCGAGCATATCGAGAAACAGTGGGGCAAGGAGATGGGCGAACTCCTGACAGAAACGAATCCGGGGGCGATCGTCGACGGGCGGGAGATCGAGCGCACCCAGACCAACGGCCGCAAGTGGTACCGGTTCTGGTAGATGAACGCGGAGTTACTGGGTAGCCTGGAACAGGGCGCGCGGGCGGTGACGGTGAACGCCCGGCTGGCCCGCGAACTGCGCCGGGAGTATGGCGAACGGCAGGCGGCGCGGGCTTGGGTGGAACCGGACATTGTCCCGTGGGGCGTATGGATGGAGCGCCAGTGGCGCGAACATCTGTATGCGGGCCAGGCGCTGCCGCTGCTGACGGCACGCCAGGAGACCGCGCTGTGGCAGAAGGTGATTGGGCGGTATCCCGGCTGCGACGGCGTGATCGACATCGTTGCCGCGGCGGAACTGGCGAGCGAGGCGTGGCGGTTGGCGCACGAGTGGGAACTGCCGTGGCAGGCGGGAGACTGGCAGGCGCAGGAAGACACGGCGGTGTTTTGGGACTGGGCGCAGAGCTTCCGGAAAGAACTGGACACGCTGGGGCGGATCGACAGCGCACTCCTGGACACCTTTGTCGCGGAACGGTTCCCACCGGGCGGCGGTGAACTGTGGCTGGTCGGATTTGAGGAACTGACGGCGCGGCAGCGGCGCGTGGTGCGGGAGTTGGAGTCGCGGGAGTGGACCGTCACACGGCTGGTTCCGGGCGGAGAGCTTGAGGGGAACGCACTGCGGGTGGCGTTACCGGATACCGAAGCGGAAGTCGAGGCGGCGGCAGCGTGGGCGCTGGCGCGCTACAAAGCGGCCCCACGGGCCCGCATCGGCGTTGTCTTCACGAAGCTGGACAGGGATCGCGCGGTGGTGGACCGCACCTTCCGGACGGCGCTGGGTCCGGCGTATCACCTGGCGCTTGGTCCTGCGATGGAGGAACGTCCGCTGGTGGCGGCGGCGCTGTCGCTGCTGGAATTGGCGGGTCCACGGATTTCATTTGCGACGTTGAGCAAAGCGTTGGCGTCGCCCTTTGTGACCGGCGCCGAAGAGGAGCGCAGTGAACGGGCGCTGTGGGAGGTGTCGCTGCGCGGAGTGGGCGCGAACTATTGGACGCTGCCCGAGTTGCTGAGCGACTTGCGTTGTCCGCCGTTGTTCCGCGAACGGCTGCGGCGCGTGCTCGGGTTGCGCGCGAACGCGGCAGAACGGCTGGCACCCGCGGGATGGGCGGCACGGTTCAAAGAGATTCTCAAGGCGATGGGCTGGCCGGGCGATGCGGCGCTGTCGAGCGAGGAATATCAGACGCGGCAGCGCTTTCTGGTATTGCTCGGGGAGATGGCGGCATTAGACGTGGTGTGGCCCGAGATGACAGCCGCGGCCGCATTTCGCACACTGCGCCAAGTGGCGGCGGAGACCCCGTTCGAGAGCGAGAACCGGGGCCAGCCGGTGCAGATCATGGGCGCCTTGGAGGCGGCAGGCTCGCAGTTCGACCACTTGTGGGTGGCTGGCATGGACGAGCTGGCGTGGCCTCCGGCCAGTGGATTGAACCCGTTCATTCCGCTGTCGCTCGGCAAGGCGCACGGGCTGCCGAATACGTCTCCGGCGCGGACCTTGGAGTTTGCGCGCCGGGTGACCCAGCGGCTGATATCGTCAGCGCCGGCCGTCGTGTTCAGCCACGCAGCGGCGGAAGGTGACCGGCAGTTGCGTCCCAGTCCGCTCATCGCGGTAGTGCCGGAACGGGAAGCGCAATCGCGGTTTGCGGCCTGGACAGCGGCCGCGGCACAGATGGACGAAATCGACGACGCGACGGCGGCGGGCATTGCCGCCGGAAGCTACGCACCGGGTGGTGTGAACGCGGTGCGGTTGCAGGCTCGCTGTCCGTTCCAGGCATTCGCGGAACTGCGGCTGGACGCCAAGCGCCTGGACCGCCCGGACCTGGGCTTGGACGCGAAGACGCGCGGAACGCTCATTCATAGGGTGCTGGAAACATGCTGGCGTGAGATCGGAACATCGGCGCGGCTGAAGGAAATGAAGGGTTGGGAACGGGCGCGGCTGGTGGCGAGGGCGGTCGAACAGGCGGTGAGGACCGAAGAGCTTGACCCGAAACTGGAAGCGTTGGAACGGCAGCGCCTGGAAGCGCTCACGCGAGACTGGCTGGACTTGGAAGCCGAACGCGAGGTGGCTTTCCGGGTCGAACAAGCCGAACAGAAGCGGGCGATCGAACTGGCGCAATTGCATCTGGATACGCGGGTGGACCGCGTCGACCGGTTGCAGGACGGGCGGCTGGTGCTGATCGACTACAAGACGTCGACGCCGAAGACCAAGGTGTGGGAAGGTGACCGTCCGGACGATCCGCAACTGCCGGTATACGCGTCCACAACGCCGGAGCCGCTCGCCGGGGTGTACTTCGGACAGGTGCGTGCCGGGGATGTGAAGTTTGTGGGATGGTCGGCGGACCGCGATCTTGTGCCTTACGGCAAACCCACGCGCGAGTTCGCCGAGCGCGTGAGTGCGTGGGGGCCGGTCGTGCAAAAGCTGGCCGGAGAGTTTGCGGCGGGCAAGGCGGAGGTCGACCCGAAGGAGAAGAGCAAGACCTGCCAGTGGTGCCACCTTGAAACGCTGTGCAGGGTGAACGAAAAAGCAATGCGGGAGGAGGAGTGAAGGGCGCCCCGGCGGTGACTCCGGACCACGCGGTGCGGCGCGAGGCCCTGAACGTCAGCCGCAGCTTTATCGTGCAGGCGCCGGCAGGGTCAGGAAAGACGGAACTGCTGATCCAGCGGTTTCTGGCGCTGTTGGGAACGGTGCGCGAGCCGGAAGCGGTGCTCGCGATCACGTTCACGCGCAAGGCCGCGGGCGAGATGCGGGAGCGCGTACTCGCGGCGATTGACGCGGCGATGCGCGGGGTGGCGGCCAAGGACCAGAACCATGCGCTGACCCTGCAACTGGCGCTGGCGGCAGCCGAGCGCGACACCCGGTTCGACTGGCGGTTGCGCGAGAATCCGGGACGGCTGCGCATCCAGACGATCGACGCGCTGAACGCACAGATCACCAGCCGGATGCCGTGGCTCGCGCGGTTCGGCGGCCAGCCGCGCGTAGTGGAGGATGCGAGCGAACTCTATGCCGAGGCGGCGCGGCGCACTGTCGAGTTGTTGGAGGATGAGGCGGAACTGGGCGACGCGGTCTCGTGCGTAGCCCTGCACTTGGATAACGATTTGCGGCGGCTGCGGAGCATGCTCGTGTCGCTGCTGGCCAAGCGGGACCAGTGGTTGCGACATGTCGGCGCGGGCGCGGGTCAAGAGGATCTGCGCGCCTATCTGGAAGAGTCGATCGCGCTCGCGATTGAGCCCAAGCTCAGGGCCGTAGAGCAGGCGTTGCCCCCGGAGGCGATTCCGGAACTGGTGCGTTGTTTCAACTTCGCGGCGGACACCAAGGGTGGCGCGCCGTGGACCGGCGTGGCGGCGGATGCGAAGCGTCTCGCTGAACTGCTCCTGACGCAGGGCGGGCAGTGGCGCGGCATGGTGACCGAAAAGCAGGGCTTTCCCGCCTCGGCGCGCGGCGAGAAGGCCGCCATGATGCGCGTGCTGGGCCGGCTGTCGCGGGAGGAAGAGTTGCGTGCGGCCCTGCGTGCATCGGCCGAGCTTCCGGAACCGGAGTTCAAGCAGCGCCAGTGGGAGGCCTTGGAAGCTCTGTTCGTCGTGATGCCCACGGCGGCCGCCCAACTGAAGATGGTGTTCCGCGAACGTCGCCAGGTGGACTTCGTTGAAGTGGCTGAAGCCGCGCGCCGCGCGATGGGCGACCGCGAAGCGCCCACCGATTTGGCGATGTCTCTGGGCGAGCGCTACGAACACCTGCTGGTGGATGAGGCTCAGGATACGTCGATTTCGCAGGTGACGCTACTGGAACTGCTGGTGGCGGGGTGGGGCGCGGGCGACGGGCGCACCGTGTTCGTCGTGGGCGACCCGATGCAATCCATCTACCGGTTCCGCGAAGCCGACGTGGGCCTCTTCCTCAAATTGCGGCAGGACGGTCTACAGGAAATGCGCCTGGAACCGCTGCGGCTGACGGCGAACTTCCGCAGCCGTCCGGAAGTGACAGGCTGGGTCAACCAGGCGTTCGAGGCTGTGTT
>JAEUQD010000485.1 GCA_016789925.1 Bryobacterales bacterium
GGAGTTACCACCGAGATTGTCTTCGGCCAGTAGGGCGGAGTCGCCGCCTTCGCCGGTGGTGATCTCGACCTTGTCGGCGGGCATCAACTCCTTCACCTGCGCATCCAGGACGGCTTGGATCTCCCGCAGCGCGCCCACTCCTTGCACGGCCGCTCCAATCCTCAGCAGGGCACTCAGCCGACGCTCGGCCACAGCGGCACCGACCCAGGGACGCAGGAAACTGGACTCGCCCTTGTGAACGAAAACCGTCTTGGTCACCACCGAGTCGGTGAGCGCCTCGAGTTGCGCGGAACTGTCTTCTTCGAGGACGAACAGGAATTCCGCCTCACCGGCTTGAATGCGGTCGCCGTGTTCGAGCCATTTTTCGCGCACTGGTTCTTCGTTGACAAAGGTGCCGTTGCGGCTGTCGAGGTCAGCCAGACGCCAGGCGCTGTTCTTGTGCTCGACCACGAAGTGTTGGCGTGACATGGTGGCGCTCTTGACGGCGATCCAGTTATTGGGTGCGCGCCCGACACACCCCTGGCCATCCGGCAGTGAGAAGGACTGTCCCACCAGCGGTCCCGAGGTGGCTACCAACTTCGGACGCATCACCTCATATTCTCTCCGGTTTTGCGTGAGCGCGGAGGTTACCGATTTGACGGGAGCAGACAGGCCCGGCACAGGCCGCCACCCCGGGCTGGGTTGCGGAGCCCAAGCCGGGTGCGATACCCTCACGTCTTTCGCAGAACGCGCACAACGGAGCCTGCTTCGCGGCCCTGTGCGCTTCGCAGGGTGAGAGGAGACTCCAGGATGAGCAAACGTACTTCTATCGGATCATGGGCCTACACGATCGGACCTTATGCTTCAAACCCCATCGACTTCGACACGGTGGTGGATACCTTGAAAACGCTCGGATTTGACGGTGTCGAGCTTGGCGCTTTCCCCCCGCATCCGAATCCCGGCAATCCCAATGGCCCGGACAGCGAATGGCCCGGCGCGATGCCGGACAAGTCGCAACGGCTGGAACTGGCCGCGAGGATGAAGTCGAAAGGCCTCGCCTTTAGCGGGATTGCCGCCAACCTCTGGGGCGAGAAACTGATCAACACCGATGATCAATCGAAGTACATTGCCGAGTTCCGGAAGAACTCGACGTTTTGCTCTGACCTGGGAATTCAAGGTATTCGGGTGGACTGCGTCCAGCCGCCCACCATCCACCGCGAGATCGACTACGGAACGGCGCTCGACCGTGTGGTCAAGACATGGAAGGTTTGTAGTGAAATCGCCGCTGATGCCGGCCAGTACGTGACCTGGGAAGTGGAGCCAGGCTTTGCGTTTAACAAACCCTCCGATGCCGTGCGGATCCACGATGCGGTAGACAAGGCGAACTTCGGCATTCAGTACGACACCTGCCACGGCCAGATGGTGAGCGTAGTGGGTGCGCGTCACGAGGGCGGCAAAGAGACCTTCGGGTCGCAACTGGAGTATATCCGCTTATTGGATGGCCGTATTAACCACATCCACTTGATCGATTCCGACAACACCTGCCACAAAGACGCCCAGGGGAACGACGAGACGTCCGCCCATCCGCCGTTTGGCGAAGGCATTCTGAACTTCGACGAAATCGTGCCGGCGTTGGTGAAGGCCGCCCGCTGTCCCCACGACTGGTGGACCATCGACCTTTGCTTCTGGCCCGATGCCTGGGCCGCGACGGAGAAGTGTAAGAAGCGGCTGGATGAACTCGTAGCCAGGTACGGGAACTAAGCGCCATGAGCAAACCGCTTCGCGTCGCCATGATCGGGTACGGCTTCATGGGCCGGGCCCATTCCAATGCATACAAGCGTCTGAACGATTTCTTCACGCTGGATCACCGCGCTGTCCTCAAAGTTGCCTGTGCGCGCAACGAGGAAAAGGTGAAGGCCTTTGCGGAGAACTGGGGCTACGAGCGCGTCGAGACCGATTGGCGGAAGGTCGTCGAGGCTCACGACGTCGACCTGGTCGATATCTGCACGCCGAACGACACGCACCAGGAGATCGCGATTGCGGCCGCCAAGGCCGGCAAGATGATCGTTTGCGAAAAGCCGCTGGCGCGGTCGACCGCTGAAGCCGAACCGATGGTGAAGGCCGTGGACGAGGCTGGTGTACCGAACATGGTTTGGTTCAACTACCGGCGCGTGCCCGCGATCAGTCTCGCCAAGCAGTTGATCGACGAAGGCCGGCTCGGGCGCGTCTTCCACCTGCGGAGCAGTTTCCTGCAGGACTGGACCATCTCACCGGACGTTCCGCAGGGCGGCGCGGCGCTGTGGCGACTCGACGCCCAGGCGGCCGGTTCCGGCGTCACCGGCGATCTGCTGGCCCACAACATCGATACCGCCATGTGGCTGAACGGCGCGATTACGCGCGTCACCGCGCGTACGGAGACCTTCGTCAAGGAGCGCAAGCACCAGCTCACCGGAAAGATGGAGCCGGTGGGTATCGACGACGCCTGCCT
>JAEUQD010000521.1 GCA_016789925.1 Bryobacterales bacterium
GCCCAATCTGGTCGTGTCGGGGTTCTTCAATGGAGCGCGCATGCTGCGCTTAGATGCCCGGCGGGATGATGCCGAACTGATGTGGAAGGCACGGGTGGAAGGCGAGATCAAGGGCGATACGCTGCACGCCTTGATGAATGCACCGGTGATCGAGGGGGACTACGTGTATGGGATTTGCGCGTACGGACAGTTGCGGTGCTTACGGCTGGCGACTGGCGAGCGGGTCTGGGAAACACAACAGGTGGCGGTGGAGAAGATGCGGAACGTGTCCGCATTCATGGTGAAGCACGGCGACCGGTACGTGTTCTTCAACGACCGCGGGGAGTTGATCTTCGGGCGGCTATCGCCGCAGGGCTATGAAGAAATCAGCCGGACCAAACTGGTGACGCCGACGAGCAAGGCCGGGAGCCGCCGGGAGTTGAAGGCGGTGAACTGGACACACCCGGCGTTTGCAAGTAAACACATTCTGGTGCGGAACGACGAAGAGGTGCTGCGCTACCGGCTTAGTGCGGGGCGGTAAGCACGGGTTCTTCGACGGGAGCCTTGGAAAGGTCGACACCTTCCCACCGGGCAACGACAGCGCTGGCAAGACAGTTGCCGAGCACGTTCACCGAGGTGCGCGCCATATCCATGACCGCGTCGACGCCGAGGATCAGGGCGACGCCTTCCACGGGAAGGTGGAACGACACAAGGGTGCCGGAGAGGATCACGAGCGAGGCGCGTGGTACGCCGGCGACGCCTTTGCTGGTGAGCATCAACGTCAGCATCATCATGATTTGTTGAGCGATGCTGAGTTCGACGCCCGCAGCCTGCGCGACGAACACCGAGGCGAGAGACAGGTAGAGTGTAGTGCCATCGAGGTTAAAGCTGTAGCCGGTGGGTAGCACGAAGCCGACAATATGCTTGGGGACGCCCATCCTTTCCATGTTTTCGAGAGCGACGGGGAGGGCGGCTTCGGAAGTCGAGGTGGAGAAAGCGATCAGCCAGGGTTCCTTGACGGCCTCGTAGAAGCGACGCATGGGGATGCGGCAGAGGATGATGATCGGGATCAGGATGGCAACAACGAAGACTGCCAGGGAAACGTAGAGCGTCAGGATGAGCTTGCCCAAACCGAGGAGGACGCCCAACCCCCTGCTGCCAACGGTAACGGCAAGGGCGGCGCAGACGGCGAAGGGCGCCGTGTACATGACGTAGTGGGTGAAGCGGAACATCACCTCGGCGAGGGATTCGGACCATTCGACGATGGGCTTGGCCTTTGCGCCGATGGCCGTGCAGGCGGCGCCGAAGATGAAGCAGAAGACGACCAGTTGGAGAACTTCGCCGCGCGCCATGGCATCGATGACGCTGGTGGGAAAAGTATGTTCCAGAAGCTGGCCGAAGCTGGGGGGCGGGGCGCCGGCAATCTGCTGTTCAGCGGCACTGCGTTCGAGGGTGAGGCCGACCCCGGGCTTGGCGATGTTGACCGCGAGCAGTCCGACCAGGAGGGCGAGTGTCGTGACGATCTCGAAGTAAAGGATCGCCTTGCCGCCAATGCGGCCCATGGTCTTGACGCTGCCGGAGCCTGCGATACCGGCCACCAGCGTTCCAAAAAGCAACGGTGCAAGAACGGATTTGATGAGCCTCAGGAAGATGTTGCTGATCGGCGTGAGGTTCTTGGAGAAGTCCGGAAAGAGGACCCCGAGGGCAATGCCGGCAGCCATGCCGATAAAAATCCACGCGGTGATGGAAAGGCGTTTCAACGTTTCCCCCAGTTAAGCTTTTGGCGCAACACATCAAAGTAGAGCAAGCGGGGCGGACGAATCAAGTTAAGGGTATGCGCCGAGCGCCGCAAGACCACATGGTCGCCTTCCTTGAGGTGTTCCCCAATCTTACCATCGGCGTTGAGATAAGCAGCACCATCCGGTGCACGGCAGATGATGTGAATTTCGGCGGAGTCCGGGACGATGACGGGTCGGTTCGTCAGGGTGTGGGGGCAGATGGGCGTGATCGAAAACGCAGGCACGGTAGGGAAGATGATGGGACCGCCGGCGGAAAGAGAGTAGGCCGTAGATCCCGTGGGGGTGGCAACGATGAGGCCGTCGGATTTATAGGAGCAGACGAAGTGCTGGTCGACGTGGGTTTCGAGGTCGATCATCTGGGCCTCGGCCGTCTTTGAGACGACGATGTCGTTGAGGGCAAGGTAGGAGGCGAACGGTGCGCCGTCACGGACGACGGAGCAGTCGATCATGCGGCGGTGGCCAATTCGATGTTCGCCGCGAAGGGCGCGATCGAGTTCCGGGTAGATCTCTTCGACAGTGATCGCGGTGAGGAAGCCGAGGCTGCCGAGGTTGACTGCGAACAGGGGGATCTCGCGATCGCCGATGGCGGCGGCGGCCGACAGGAGGGTGCCGTCGCCGCCGAGGACGATGACGAACTGGCATTGTTGGGGGACGATTTCGCGGTCGAGTCCGTCGGAACGTCCGGCATAAGCCGCGGTGACATGGTCGTAACGGGCGGTGATGCCCCTCTGCTCCAGCCACTGCAAGAGCCCAGGCACAACAGAGTTCCCGCGCTCGGCGTCCGGTTTCGAAATGATTCCTACGGTGTTAATGCCGTCCATAAAGGAGGAACTCCCGATTGCCTTCGGCGCCCAGGATGGGGCTGTCGATGAGGGCCGCTTGAAAGCCGAGTTGTTCGACGGCGGCGCGGACCCGGTGGCAGGCGGCTTGCTGGATGAACGGGTCGCGGACAATGCCGCCCTTACCGACTTCACCTTTCCCGGCTTCGAACTGTGGTTTGACCAAGACGATCATCTTACCTTGGGGATGGAGCAAATGGGGAATGACGGGCAGAATAAGAGTGACGGAGATAAAGCTGACATCGCAAACAACAAGGTCGACTGGTTCCGGGAGGTCGGCGGCTTTGAGATAGCGGGCATTGACGCCTTCGCGGACAATCACGCGGGGATCGGAACGCAAGCGCCAGTCCAACTGGTTGTGGCCGACATCGATAGCATAAACTCTCGCGGCGCCGCGCTGGAGGAGGCAATCGGTAAAGCCGCCGGTGGATGCGCCGAGATCGGCACAAACGGTTCCGGTGACGTCGATCTGGAAGGCGTCGAGGGCGGCGGCGAGTTTGAAGCCCCCCCTGCTGACGTAGGGGGGACGCTGGGTGACTTCGAGGGTCGCGTCAGCAGGAATGGCGTGACCGGGTTTCGCAGCCTTTTGACCGTTCACAATGACGGCTCCTGCGAGGACGAGGGCGCGGGCTTTTTCGCGGGATTCGGCGAGGCCGCGCTCGACCAATACCTGATCGAGGCGCAGCTTGGGGCCGGCGGATTTGGCCATACCTAGTGGGTTCGGTTGACGATGGTGTTGGCGATTTCGCGGAGCCAGTGTGCACTCTCGCCAAACGCTTCGAGAGCGCGGTGCGCGGCTGACAGTTCCTCGCGGGCCATGTCGTGGGAACGCTCGACACCGTAGACGGCGGGGAAGGTGATCTTATGTTGCGCAGCGTCTTTGCCGGCGGTTTTGCCCAGTTGCTCCGAGGACTGTTCGATGTCGAGGAGGTCGTCGACGATCTGGAATGCGAGGCCGATGTGTTCGCCGTAATCGGAGAGAGCGGCGAGTTGGGTTTCCGATGCGCCGGCATAGAGAGCTCCGATGCGGACGGAGGCGCGGAGGAGAGCTCCGGTCTTGGCGCGATGGATGGTGTCGAGCAGTTTGGCGCTGGGGGCCATGTGCTCACCCTCGAGGTCGTGAACCTGGCCGGCGATCATACCGCCGACGGTGCCGGAGGCGATAGCGAGTTCGGCGACGATGCGGATAGTACGATCGGGCGGGCAGTGAGGGAGTTCCGCGAGAACCTGGAAGGCGAGGGTCAGGAGGGAGTCGCCGGCGAGAATTGCCATCGCTTCCCCAAAGACTTTGTGATTGGTGGGCCGTCCACGGCGGAGGTCGTCGTTGTCCAGGGCAGGCAGGTCGTCGTGAATGAGCGAGTAGGTGTGGATGAGTTCGAGGGCGCAGGCGGCGTCTTCGATGCCGGGGGCGTTCGGGTGGATGGCTTCACCGGCGGCCATGCAAAGCAGGGGGCGAATGCGCTTGCCACCGGCAAAGAGGCTGTAGCGCATAGCTTTGTGGATGATGGTGGGCGCGCAGGACTCTTCTGGGACCAGACGGTGTAGGGCGATGTTGACGCGCTCGGATTGAGTCGCCACATATTGCTGAAAAGTCATGCTAGCGGTTATCGTTGTCTTCGAAAGGAATGGGCTGGACACCAGAGCCGCGGCGAACGAGGGTTTCGATGCGGGTTTCGGCGTTGCTGAGATCCTTTTGGCAGCGGTCCCGCAGTTGAATACCGCGTTCAAAGAGTTGGAGAGTCTGTTCGAGCTTGAGATCGCCGGCCTCCAGCTTCTTGACAATCTCCTCGAGTTCGGAAAGCGCCTCTTCAAAGCCGCCGGATGTGGTGGTGCCTTCGGGCATTGCCTTATTGTATCGACCGCGACCGGCGTTCCGGGGTGGATGCAGCGACGGCGGATACGGCAGAGCCCTCGGCGTCAGCGGTGGGTTCGGATTTCCGAACGCGACCGTCGAGGACGGCGAAAACGAGTTCATCCCGAGCCTCGCGGAACTGGGGAGAAGCAGGATCGAGGTTGAGGTGGGCCAGGTCGCGGTCGCGCACTTCGCTGGCGGCCGGCAGGTACTTGAGGAGGAAGTTCTTGATCCGGTCGGTAACCAGTCGCTGATCCGACCGCAGCAGCAGAAACAGAATCAGTTCGCCGGGTTCGTCACGCAAGGCGCGAAAGACGAGGGAAGCGCGGTTGAGCCGGGAGGACTTGACGGTGATTTCGAGTTTCCGGGCGCGGCTTTCGAGTTTCTGCCAGCTTTCCGCCTCTTCCTTGGACATGCCGAGGTGTTCGGCAAGAGCGGTACGTTCCCGAGGGGTGAGTTTCTCGGCGAGCAGGTAGCAGAAGAGGCCGAAATCGTCGACTCGGAAGTCGACGCCGAACGGGATGGACTGGCGGGCCTTTTCGAGCTTCGAGAAGGTCGAGAGATTCAGCTTCTGGCCCTGGAGGGTTGGGGAGAAGAGGGTGAGGAGTTTCTCACGTTCAAGGGTTTCGAGGAGGAGAACCGCGTTGGGCTCGGCTGCGATGCGGTGGAGCTCGGCGAGCAGGGCTTTCGGAGGAATTTTGGTTTCCAGACGCGCCAGACGCACGTTTTCGTACTGCTGCTGAAGGCGGGGATCGAGGCTAAAGCCCATGCGCGTCTGGAGCCGGAACATGCGGAGGATCCGGGACGGATCGTCATAGAGGGAATAGTTGCTATTGGCGCGCAGTTCACGGCGTTCGAGGTCCGACGAACCGTTAGTGGGGTCGAGCAGCAGGCCGCGGGAGCCACGGCTCAGCGAGAGGGCGATCGAGTTGATGGTGAAGTCGCGCTGGCGGAGGTCTTCCTGGATGCTGGCGGGTTCGATTTGCGGCTTGGCGGCGGGGCGCGTGTAACGAGCGACGTGGGCGGAACGCACTTCGGCGAACACACCGTTGGGGAAGAGCAATTCAGTGGACTTGTTCGTCCCATCGGAGGAGAGCAGTCGAGCACCACCGTCGTTCTGCAGGATTTTGAGCAGCCTGGACGAATGGCCTTCGATCGTAAAGTCGAGGTCTCGGATGGGGAAGCCACCGAGCATGTCGCGCATGGCGCCGCCCGAGAGGAAGGCCTGAACGCCGGCCTGTCCGGCCGCGGCTTCCATCAGGGCAACGACGTGATTCTGCTCGCTGCTGAGGTGACTTTCGAGCATGAACATGTAGTCACTCATGGGATTGCTCTAAGCACGCGGATGATGACGGTCGACTGTTTCTCGGAGACGTCTGCGGAGAACATGAGTATAAACCTGAGTAGTGCCGATATCGGCATGACCGAGCATCGTTTGCAGGCTTCGGAGGTCGGCTCCGCCTTCCAGCAAGTGGGTGGCGAAGGTATGGCGCAGCAGGTGGGGCGTGATCGTCCGCGCGATGCCGGCGCGGAGGCCGTAAGTATGGATCAACTTCCAAAATCCCTGGCGCGTCATGGGTCCACCGCGGCTGGTCACAAATAGATAGGGGCTCAATCGGGCCTTCAGGAGGAGGCTGCGGCCGGACTCGAGATAGAGGCGCACGGCGGCAATGGCCTGCTTGCCCACAGGGATGAGGCGCTGCTTGTTCCCCTTGCCGGTGACGCGAAGAACGCCGAAGTCGAGGTTGATGTCACGCAGAAGGATCCCGCAGAGTTCGGAGACACGGGGTCCGGAGGCATAGAGCAGTTGGAGCATGGCGCGGTCGCGGACACCGGCGGGCGTGTCGGGGGAAGGCGCGGCGAGGAGGGACTCGACTTCGGCGGGGGACAACCGCTTGGGGAGGGTCTGCCACTGGCGGGGCAGGGGGATGACGGAGACGGGGTCGGAGGTCAGCTTGCCCTCCTGCATCAGAAAATTGAACAGGTTACGGAGGGTGGTCAGATGGCGGGCGATGGAGCGGCTGGAGAGTTTGGCGGTGTAGAGCGAGTCCAGATAGGCCCGGACTGCCTCGGCCGGGGGGGCTTGCGGCGCGGATTTCCGGCAAAAACGGGAAAAACGCAGCAAATCCTGGCGATATGCGGCGACGGAATTGGGGGCCAGTCCCTTTTCGACCCGGCAAAAATCGAGGAAGGACTGAATCGAGACTTCGAGACTATCCACCTCAGACATTGAGCCAATGATACAATAACGGGGAAATTGTTTTAAACAAATCAGGGTGAAGACCTCTCGGGCGCAGCGGCCGGAGTTCCATTGTCCAGTTCCACCAACAAGAAAGTTGTCATCTACCGATTCGACCGGGAGTCGATCCCGGGCTTCGTGAGCCCACAAACGTGGCTGGCGGCCAGTGGGGTCGAAGTGTTGACTCCAGCGGGTGCGGTGGCGACGGTACCGTACGGTGAAATTAAGGCCGTTTGTTTTGTAAAGGATTTCGACGGTGGGGCTTGGACGGGGGAACGGCGGCTCTTTGCCAGCCGTCCAAAGACGGAAGGGCTATGGGTGCGAGCCCTGTTTCGCGACAACGATTTTGTGGAAGGGATTCTGCCGAACGAACTGCTTCAAGTCGAGGCGCAGGGATACCTGGTTGCGCCGCCGGATGCGTCGTCGAACAATCAACGGGTTTTTCTGCCTCGTACCGCGCTGAAAGAGATGAAAGTGATCGGAGTGGTGGGAACACCACGGCGTCCGGGGAAGGCAAAGCCGGACGTCAGGATCCAGATTGGCTTGTTCGAGGAACCGGGCTAGCGGACTGGGGTGGCGTCGAATAGATCGATGGCGGCGAGGTCGTACCAGACGTCGCGGGAGCTGTTCTGGACAAACGACAGAGTTTCCACCGAAAACTGCCGTGGGCCGCGATAGACTTCATCCCAACGGCGCTGAGCCGCCTGCTGAATGGCGACCGCCTGCTCCGGAGTCAATTTCTGGGCGATGGTGATGTGCGGGTGATAGGGGAATGGCTCGCGGAATTGAAGACAACCGTCAGCCAGATGCCGGTGCAGACCCTGCAATTCGTCCCATCCCTGATCGAGTGAGAAGTAGACGACATTGGTTCCGGGAAACACTTCGGCACGTCCCACGGCAATGCGGAAGGGTTGAAAACCGAGCAACTTGCGTTGTAGCTCAGCCCATGCGTCCTCCGGGGCAACGGTAGTTGCCAAACCCCGAGGGGGAAGAACAGTGAGATGGGCGCGGGGAGCTAGCGAATCGGGCTCCAGATCCCTCCGCAGTTGGTCGAAGAAGCTCCCGAGAATCCCAGGAATGTAGGCTACCAACGCGTAACAGTTGATACGATCGGCCCCATTCGAAGAGGGGTCAGGCATATTTTCCCTATCATACCCGTTTTCCCGAGGCCGGTGGGTCAGGCGGAAGGAGGCGATCCCTGAGAAGCAGGACCTGCCGCCAGCGGAACCGACTCGAGACCCGTGCGGACTTCGGGAAGAATCCATCGCGCCTCCTCAAAACCAACGTATTTGTAGACGCGGAGCGAACCATCAGGATGTTCCAGGACATCGCCAACGAGAAGCGCGCCGGCGGTGCCGTGCAAGGCGGCCCAGGCTCCATACGGGGAAGTCGCATCGACATCGCCGGCCAGTTCGAAATCTTTCGGCTTGAGCATCGCCAGGCCAGCGGCGTGGGCTGCCGAGCGGAAGGCGAGACGAGGAGTTTCTTTCATCCGGTGGATACGGTAAACAGGCATGCTCGAAGGCGAACATAACATAGATAAATTGTTTTGGCAAAGGAGGAGTGGAACGAGGTTGCGCACACGTTTGAATGCGTTTTACGCGACGTTTGTCGGCGGGTGTGAGGTAGATTGCAGACGAGCCGAAAAAAGGGCGAAATGAGGTAGGCAACGGGGCGTGGAGAAGAGCAGCGGTGAGGGTCGAGAGGACCGGGATTGGGTGCAATCAGAACAATAGTTTTCTTTTCAATACCTTACGGAGGTACTGGGAAATCTGCCGCATTACTAGTACGAGATTCCCTAGTACTGCTAACTACTAGGGAATACGCAATTTAGCGGAAAACGGACGTAAAAAAAACCATTGACATCGGTGATACGTCTCCGTAGAATCGAAGATGTCATCAGGTACCGTACTTGGGGGATAACCTTAAAGCCGGATGGCGAAAAGTCCGATTCTTTCGGAGGAGTGAAAATAGATGAAAAAACTTCTGCTAGCATCTCTTATGGCGATGATGTTTGTCATGGTTGCGCCCGCGACCATCATTGACAACTTTACCTCGCCCGACCAATACACGTGCAGCCCGACCTCAGTGGGTCCAGGTTCCTGTCAAGCACCGCCGGCCGTCTCTACCAGCTCGACCGGTTCGGCCACCACAACCATTAATGGCAATCGGGCGATTACAATTGTCGGCAATCCCGTGGGTGTGTCGAACGCCAATGTTGAGTTCGGCTCGCTCAACTTCAACAGTCCCGTGGCGGGAACCGGCACACTGACCGTTGACTGGGGTGGCCTTGCCTTTGATCTGGCGTCGACGGGTGAGTTCCTGTTCACGTTCAACTTTTTCGGGAACGACAACGGTGGCCAGTATTTGGTCACGATTTCGGATGGTACGGACAGCGCGACGAGCGGCCCGACCGCGATTCCCGCAGCGCCGCCGTCATCCGGCTTCGTTTCGATCGGCCTCGCTTCCTTTAGCAATTGGGCCGCGATTGACCAGAGCAATATCAATAGCATCACCTTCCAGTTCTCCGGCAATACCGCGACGGACATCTCGTTCGACAACTTCATGTTTGCGACGCCGGAACCGTCCACACTGGTGCTGTTGGGTTCGGCCCTGGTTGGCTTGGCGTTCTATCGCCGCCGGAAGTAGTTTCAGCTCAGTAGTTTGAACAAAGCGGACTGGCTTCGGCCAGTCCGCTTTTGTTTTTTGGGGAAGAATTTCCGGTAAGCTGAGGAAATGCGGATCGATCCGGGCAGTTATCCCCCTACGGCGCTGCTTGGTAGAACAGGTCTGGAACTGTTCCCGAACCGGTTTTCGCCGGTGGGGATGCTGGCCGGACTGTGGCTCTATCACGGGGACCTGGATGCATCGCACCGGGTCTCGCAGGAGTTGGAGACCGCGGAGGGCAGCTTCTGGCACGGGATCATGCACCGGCGCGAGCCCGACCCCGGCAATGCGAGCTACTGGTTCCGGCGTACGGGGAAACACCCGGTGTTTCCGGCATTGCGACAACGGGTGGCTGAACTGGTGGCAGCGCACGGGGAAATTCATTTTGAACTGAAGGCGGAGTGGGATCCGTTCGCCTGGATTGATTTTTGGGAGAGGGCGCGGCGGCGGACGGAGAGCCGCGAGTATGTGCTGGCGCTTCAGATCCAGGAGGCGGAGTGGGAAGTCTTATTTGAGTATTGCGCGAGGCCAATCAAACGATGACGACGTCCAAAGCCGCCGTGTTGGTGGCGTACAACGAGCCGCTCGACTTGCGGGACTATCCAATCCCTGCGGAAGTAGGGAGTGGCGAAGCACTGGTGCGGGTGGAGATGGCGGGCATCTGCGGCACGGATGTTCACCTATGGAAGGGCGAGTTGCCGGTTCCGCTGCCCGTGATTCTGGGCCACGAGTCGGTCGGGCACATTGTGCAACTGGGCGAGGGGCTGGAACGGGACTGGCGGGGAGAGACGCTGGCGATGGGTGACCGGGTGACCTGGGCCAGTTCGATTGTGTGCGGCACATGCTTCTATTGCCGGGTCAAGCGCCAGCCGACGCGTTGCGTGTCGCGGAAAGCCTACGGGATTTCGTATAACGCCGACCAGGCTCCACATCTGCGCGGGGGATATGCACAGCACATCCTCCTGCGGGCGGGATCGAGCATCTTCAAGCTGCCCGAGACGCTGCCGACAGTTTCCGTAGTGGGTGCGGGATGCGCCCTGGCGACGGCCATTCATGGATTGGAACGGTGCCCGGTGGAGTGGGGAGACGTGGTCGTGGTGCAAGGGACCGGTCCGGTGGGTTTGGCGGCGCTGGCGGTGGCGCGGCAGAGCGGGGCCGGCAAGGTGATTGTGATCGGCGGCCCGCCACACAGGCTGGAGACGGCGCGGCGGTTTGGCGCGGATGTGGCGATTGACTTCGCGGCGGGCGATCAAACCGCGCGGCAGCGGCAGGTGGTGGAAGCATCGGGCGGTTATGGGGCCGATCTGGTGATCGAGTGCGTGGGGATTCCGGCGGCGGTGAACGAAGGGATCGAAATGGTGCGGGACGGAGGTAAGTTTCTAGTTTTGGGGCAGTATGCCAACGCCGGCAATATCGAGTTCAATCCGCACACGATTACGCGTAAGCAGTTGGAGATTCGAGGGTCGTGGGGCTTTGAACCGAGGCATGTCGCGGCCGCGCTGCGGATGCTGGAGTTGCGGAATTGGGCGGAGCTGTTTGCCGGCCAGGTGACGCACCGATTCCCGCTGGAGCAGGCGAATACAGCGCTGGAAACGGTAAGGCAGTGGCAGTCCGGCAAAGCGGTACTGACTCCCTAATGAAGAAACTGATCGCGATCGTTGCGTTGGCTGGGGTAGCAGGTGCCTTGGCGTGGTGGTTGATGCAGCCGGCAGCACCGCGCACGGTTCCATTTGCGAAGGCGACGAGACAGTTGCTGGTGAGCACCATTGTCACCAATGGCAAGGTAGAGCCGGAGCAATTTGCAGCAGTGCGTGCGCCGCGCGGAGGAGCTGTACGGCGCGTGTTGGTCCGGCGCGGCGACCAGGTGGTGGCGGGAAGTGCGCTGGTGGAGTTGGATTCCAGCACCGAGAAAGCCGAGCTGGTGAGTGCCGAGTCGCGGCTGGCGCAGGCGCGGGCCGAACTGCGGCGGTTGGAAGAGGGCGGATCAAGGACGGCGCGGGCGGAACTGCAGGGGGCCTTGGAGTCCGCGCGCATGCAACTGGAGAATAGCAGGCGGGAGCGGGAACGGACCGGACGGCTGGTAGAGAAGAATGCGGAAACGCGCGAGGCGCTGCGCGCGGCGGAGGATCGAGTGCAGCAGTGGGAATCGGAAGTGCAGTCGATCGAAAACCGGCAAAAGGCGCTGATGGTGGAAGGGAATCGGGAGGCAGCCGAAGCCAGGGTAGCTGAGGCCGAGGCAGCGATTGCGCTGATCCGGCAACGGATGGCCCAAAGCAAGGTTCCGACGCCGGTAGGGGGCGTGGTGTATAGCCTGGCGGCGAAGGCGGGCGGATTCCTCCAACCGGGCGATTTGATCGCCGAGGTAGGGCAGACCAGGACGTTGCGAGTTTTGGTTTACGTAGACGAACCGGAACTGGGGAAGGTGGGGCGTGGAATGCCAGTGGAGATCCAGTGGGATGCGCGGCCTGGGGAAAAGTGGCTGGGGAAGGTGGAAATTCTGCCGACTCAGATTGTGGCGCTGAACACGCGGCAAGTGGGGGAAGTGGTCTGCCTGATCGATAACGAGAAGGGCCTGCTGCCGCCGGGCGCCAACGTAAATGCGGAGATCCGTTCAGCGGTGGTGGAGAACGCGCTGGCGATTCCGAAGGCAGCGCTGCGGCGGGGCGAAAAAGGGAGCGGCGTATTGGTGTTGGCGGGGAACAAAGTGGAGTTCCGCGCGGTGGAACTTGGAATCACAAGCATTACGCACGCGGAAGTACGGTCGGGCCTAAAAGAAGGCGATGCGGTGGCGCTGCCCGCCGATGGCAATTTAGAGCCGGGCGAGCGGGTTATTCCACAACTTCCATAGCGATGCCGTCGCCTTCTTCGAAGAAGGCGAGCATGGCGCGGCCAGTAAAGATCAACTGCGGGTAGGCGCCCTTGGGCGCCAGGGTGCGGACTTCGTCTTTGCGGGTGGACCGGGAGACAATCGAGCCATCGGGCGCGGTCCAGACTGCAACCAGATCCTCGTTGAAGCCGGCGGCAATCGCCGCGTCCTTCCCTTCCCCAAGTGGACTTTCCTTACCGGCGGTGGTGGCAACGTAGATTGTTTTGTCTCGCCGCCAAGCGGAGAAAATGCGGTCGGTGCCGGTGACGGTGAACGAGCCGCCGTCCATGGGGCATGCGTTGATTTTCCAGCTTTCCTTGCCGAGTTTGACGGGGAGGTCCCAGGTCTTGGAGCCATCGCGGGAAACCGTGAGGTAGAGGTCGCGGTTACCGGTCAGCGAGTTACGCCACATGACGAAAATGGCGCCTCCGGGACCCACGATGACACTGGGGTGGCAGCATTCGCAGATCGATCCATCCGGCGACTCATAGATGAGGAAATTGGGGGACCAGGTCGCCCCGCCATCTTCTGACTTGGCGCCATAGAGCCGGGTACCCTTCTTGCGGAGGTCGAGCCACGCGGCGACGACCCAACCGTTGCCCGAAGCCATGCCGTGCAGGCCTTCGCGCGCGGAACCGGGGACATCGTTGACGCGAACCGGATCGAGCCACGTCTTGCCGTTGTCCGTGGACCGCCAGGCCATGAGGTCGCCATCCAGGCCCTTGCCCTTCTTGCCGACGACGGCGGAAACAACGACATTGGAAGCCTGATAGGCGAGCCGGGGACCCCGATGACGTCCCAGGTAGAGCTGGGATTTGGTCTCAATGCGAACCGGGCGTGAGAAGGTCTGTCCGTCGTTGGTGGAATAGGCGTAGTAGATATCGTTGCCGCTGCCAACCACGACACCGAGCATGTCGCCGGTGGATGCGACCTGCGGCTGGCGAAAAACAGCATCCGTGGTGGGCGGAAGAAGTTTGATAGCGAGGAGAAAGGCGATTACGAGCATACCTGAGGGTTAGACGGACAGCTCGAGCAGCCGACAGGGCGTCCAGGCGAGCAGGATGGGGGCTGCGTGGATGGACGCCCCTTTACGTCGGCGTTACGATCACGAAGATCACGGGGTAGCCTTGGCGGAGGAGGAAGGCTATCATCCCGCGCATCGCGTTCGCAATGACTAGTATCGCAGAAGGGAGGGAGCGGTGCCACTGGGTCTGTCAAATTTCCGTGAATAGAATGATTATGGTGAGGAGGGATATGGCTTGAAGAAGAAATGGCTCCTGATCGCCGGCACCGTGGCTGTGGTGGGACTGATCGCCCTGGTGATCGCGGCCCGAGTGGCCGCCGGCCGGATCGCGCCGTATCTCCGCGAGCAGACAATCGCTTACCTTTCCGAACGGTTCGCCAGCGATGTGGAGCTCGCCTCGCTGGACATTTCAATGCCTCTGGATTCGCCGGTGGAACTGCTGCTGCGAAAAGGAAAGGGCGCGGTAGTGACGGTGACGGGAAGGCAGCTTGCGCTGCGGTTCCGAGGTAATGAAGACCTTCCACCGATGATCCAACTCGCGGGCTTCCGATTTCAGGTGGACCTACCGACAATTTGGGAGCCGCCGGCACGCGTGAAACTCCTGACCCTGGAAGGGCTGCAGTTGCACATTCCGCCCAAGGGCCGCCGGCCGAGGATGAAGGCGGGTGGTGACAAGAAGGCTCCAGCAGTCGTTTTCGAGGAAATCCGGGCGAGTGGAACAAAGCTGGCGATCGCGCCGCGGAATCCGGAAAAAGCACCGTTGCATTTCGAGATTCATCAACTGACCATGCACGGCGCGCAACCGGGCAGCGCGCTACGCTATGACGCGGTGCTCACCAACGCGAAACCTCCAGGTCGGATTCAGTCGAGCGGGCACTTTGGACCGTGGGCATCGGACCAGCCGGGACAAACACCGTTGGACGGCACCTACCAGTTCGATAACGCGGATCTGGGCGTGTTCAAGGGCATCGCGGGCATCTTGAACTCAACGGGCACGTTCTCCGGCAAGTTGGAGCGGATTGTCGTGGACGGCGAAACGCGAATGAACGACTTCCGGCTGAAGAAGGTCAACCAACCGCTCGCGATGCGCACGACGTTCCACGCGATTGTCGACGGGACGGACGGAGACACACTGCTGCAGCCGGTGCGGGTGCAATTGGGGCGGACCTGGTTTACGGCACGCGGGAGCGTGGTGCATTACGAGGGGCCGCGGGGGAAGACCGTCGCGCTGGACGTGAAACTGACGGAGGGACGTGTGGATGACCTCCTGCGGCTGGCGATGAAGGGGAGCAAACCCCTACTGCGCGGCGGTATTCAACTGGGGATGAAGTTCCTGCTGCCGCCGGGCCAGGGAGAGATCGCCGACCGATTGAAGATCACGGGCCAGTTTTCGCTGGAGGATGCGCGATTCACGACGCCCACGGTGCAAGACCAGATCGATACGCTGAGCCGCCGCGGGCAGGGCAGGCCCAAAGACGCCGCCATCGATGAAGTGCCGTCGAACCTGGCCGGAAGTTTCAAGCTGGCCGACGGTGTGATCGAGTTTGACCGGTTACGATTTACCGTGCCTGGGGCGGCGGTTGCGCTGAAGGGCAAGTATCTGTTTGACAACGAAGAGATGGATTTCCGCGGAGACCTGAGGCTGGATGCCAAGGTTTCGCAGACGATGACGGGTTGGAAGAGATGGGTGCTCAAGCCGGTCGATCCGTTTCTCGCCAAGGAGGGAGCGGGCACGCTGTTGCGAATCAAGGTAGACGGAACACGGAGCCAGCCGCACTTCGGGCGCGACCGAGGCAACTAACGAGGCTACTGGGCGAGGAAGCGGCGGAGCCATTCCATGGAGAGATGGATGGACTCCGGAGTGGGCGAGTGGCCCTTGCGGTGGTTGATGTAGCCCAGCCGGTTGGGATCCGGGTAGAGGGGCTTGACGGCATTGAGATAATGCCAGGATTTGTCGTTGTCTGAGGAATCGCCGCCGATCAGGAGGAAGGGGCGGGGAGCGATTAGGGCGAGCAACTGGTGGTGGTCGCCACCGGAGGGCAGCAGACGCAGATTCTCACCGAGGTACCAGAAGTCCTCGTAGTTGGAAAAGGTGAGGCCGATGCCCGGTTCCGAGGAAACAACGGCGGTGATCCGCGGATCGAAGGCCGAGGCGTAAAGGGCCATCTTGCCGCCCAGGGAGTGGCCGATGATACCGATGCGTAAGGGGTCGAGTTCCGGGAGGGTTTCCAGATAGTCCAGGAGGCGCTGCGAATCCCAAACCCATTTGCCGAGGCCGGTGAGATCGGGATGACGCAGTTTGAGCGAGGCGACCGCCTCCGCGTAGTTCTCAGCGTAGCTTTCGCCGAACCAGCGGATGGCGACGGCGGCGAAGCCCTGTTGCACGGCGAGATGAGCGAATGAGCGGGTGCCCAGAGGCGTGTAGAGGCGTCCACCCAGGTTCGTGCCTGCCGGGGTGTCAACGTCGTAATAGGGAACGATCACGACGGGGAGGGGACGTCCGGTGGGGCGGTGTGGCAGGAAGATCGCGATCTTTTCCCAATAATCGGTTTCGACGCGGAGTTCCATGATGCGGCTCCGGTAGGCGGGCGTGTCGTCGACACGTAGAAGGCGCGCCTCGACGGGAGGCTTGGGGGTAGCGGGACGACCGAGCACCTTCTGCCATGCTGCAGTGACGGTGGGTTTCTGCTGCTGCCAGGAGCGAGGGTCGAAACGAGTCAGGTTCCCAGTCTGGTTGGCGAAGGCGGCGGGCACGTCCTGGTAGGGAGCAAACCATTCGGCCGCGTAGGTTTCCGGTGGGGGGTCACCGGTTGTGCGGCAGACGCGGAAGCCGGTGTAGGGGCTGCGGCGGCCCGGTTCCATCGACGAGCGATAGCCTTTCCCCCAGCGGGAAGTGGACGAAACGTACGAGCCGCCACGGAGGATGCGGGCCACCCCGGCAGGGGGACCGGCGGGGTCAGCGGCGGAAGCGATCGCGCCGGTAGGGTCGTTGAAGTCCTGGACCCATTCCCAGACGTTTCCGGTCATATCGTGGAGCCCGCGGGCGTTGGCGGCGAGTGTGCCCACGGGCTGCGGACGGCTGGCGCGGGCAAAGCGGAGCAAGGCTGTGGCGTCTTTCGTTTGGGCTTCCCCGAGATGGCCGGGGGTCTTCCCTTCTCCGGCGGCGTAGGTCCACTCGGTGTCGGTGGGGAGGCGGTAGCCGCGCTGTGCTGGATTGAAAGCTCCCGTGGAGAGGTCGTAGACCGGGGACAACCCCTCACGAAGGCTGAGCAGATTGCAGAAGCGGATGGCCTCCCACCAGGTGACGTTGTGTACGGGGAGGTTGTCGCCCTGGTGGGTGGAGGGGTTGAACCCCATCACGGCCAGGAATTCCTTCTGTGTGACTTCTGTCGTGGCGATGGAGAAGGGGGCGATCCGGACAGTCACCGGAATGGTGGTGGCGGTATCGCGAACGGTGATGCGCGTCGGAGGCACGGCAACCAGCGAGACGGCCAACAGCAGCGACGAAAACATAAGTTACTCGTTGAGGAAAGCGGTGGTTTTCACGCCGCTGATCTCGAAGGGACGCCGGCAGCGGACATTCTTGCAGCCCACCTTGTCATCGAGCAGGACCATATAGCTGGCGGCTTTGGCGAACTTGGCGCGGTCGCGCTCGTCACCACCCGGGGGCATCTTGGGCTTTTTTCGGCGAAGCAGCCAGCGCAGGTCGTAGGTTTCCGTGGTCCGGCAGTAGGGACACAACAGCCGGGCGGGTTTCGAGGTCGGCGATTCAGTGTAAAAGGCGCGCTCGTCCATAAATGCTGAAAACCATTGGACCACGGTCTACTGGACTTCGGCGAAGCTGCGATCCAGGCGCGTGAGGAATTCCGTGATGTCGGACTTGCTGATGTTGAGCGGAGGCGTCACGCGGAGGGTGTTGCCATAGAGTCCGCCCTTGCCGATGAGGATGCCGTGGCGGCGGCTGGCTTCGAGAATCTGATTGGTTTGTTGTGGCGCGGGTTGTTTGGTCTGGCGATCGAGGACCAGTTCAAGACCCCACATTAAGCCCATGCCGCGCACTTC
Source organism: Bryobacterales bacterium (assembly GCA_016789925.1). Lineage (GTDB taxonomy): Bacteria > Acidobacteriota > Terriglobia > Bryobacterales > Bryobacteraceae > JADLDI01. The sequence continues at coordinate 17,328 of JAEUQD010000521.1, forward strand.
GCCGATGAGCGGGTACTTGGCGGCCAGGGCCTGTAAGCCTTCCTGAAGGTGAGCACCGGCGCCGGCGGCGTGCGCGAGGAGATTCTCCTGCTCGATGTAGTCGAGCACGGCATGGGCAGCGGCGGCCGTAATCGGGTTGCCGCCGAAAGTGGAGATGGTGGGAGGTGGAACCGATTTCGCGATGTCGCCGCGGGCGACGGTGACGCCGACAGGCGCTCCATTGGCCAAGCCCTTGGCGCTGGTGATGATGTCGGGCGTGACACCCCATTGCTCGATGCCGAACCATTTGTTGCCGGTGCGACCCCAGGCTGTCTGGACTTCGTCGCTGATAAAGACACCGCCATACTTGCGAACAATTTCGGCAACGATCCCGAAGTACTCTTTGGGCGGAGTGATGAAGCCGCCGACGCCTTGAATCGGCTCACCGATGAAGCCGGCGACCCGGCCGGGTGTCGTGGTGCGGATCAGGTCCTCGACATCGGTCGCGCAGCGCACTTCGCAGTTGGGGTAAGTGAGACCGAACGGGCAGCGGTAGCAGTAGGCATTGTGGGCAAAGGCAATGCCGGGTTGGGGTGAACCGACAGCGCGCCAGGGGGCATGGCCGGTGATCGCCAGGGCGAGATTCGAGCGGCCGTGGTAAGCGTGGCGCAGGGCGATGATGTCGGTGGAGCCGGTAAAGCAGCGCGCGGCGATGATAGCGGTTTCGTTGGCCTCGGTGCCGCTGTTGGTGAACATGGAGCGGGTGAGTTTGCCTTCAGGCGTGATGGAGGCGATCTTGCGGGCAAGCGCGGCCATGGGTTCCGTGGCGTAGACGGTGGAGACGTGGCCGAAGCGATCCATCTGACGCTTCACGCGGTCGTTGACGTAGTCGTTGCAGTGTCCGACGGAGATGGTGAGGATGCCGCCGAAGAAGTCGAGATACTGACGGCCGTCGACATCCCACAGGTACTGGTCCTTGGCATGGTCCACGACCAACGGCTCCGCGTAGTAATGAAAAACCGCGGGAAAGAGGAAGTCCTTGTCAGCCAGCAGAACGTCTTGTTTGGTCACGGAGCATATGTTAGCAACCTCCCGGGTCGCGCGGCACGGTGACATAATGAAGATGGCTTGGCAGACGCACTGACGACAATAATCGCGCGGGCGCGGCGACGCGCCATGATGAAGCTCCTATGGGAAAGCCTGATGGTGGGAGCGGCGTGGGGGCTTGGCGGAGCGGTCCTTTTGCTACTCTTGGGTTCAGCCATTCTGGAATGGTATTGGGTGGTGGCGCTGTTTGTAATCGGGGCGTCGGTGAGCGCATGGCGCACGTGGCGGCGAATTCCGCACGAATACGCGATCGCGCAGTTGATCGACGAGCGCATGGGGTTCTACGACGCCATCTCAACGGCCTATCATTTTCGGAACAGCCGCGGGCATGCGTCCGAAGCCGTATTGGCTGCCCAGCGGGAGGAAGCTGAGCGGCTGGCCGCAACAGCGGATGCCGCGATGGCGGTGCCGTTTGTGGTGCCACGCCAGACGTATGTCGCGCTGGGTGTGGCGGCCATCGCGATGTCGATTTTCGTGGTGCGCTATGGGGTACTGGGGAAGTTGGAGTTGAAAGCGCCGATCGTCGAGGCCGTCGCGGATTTCTTCAGCCCGAGTTCGCAGGTGGTGGCGCGCAACAAGCAGAAGCAACCGCGACTGCCCGGGGAAGAGCCGATGACGCTCCCGGTGGACCAATTGACCGAACAGAAGGTGCCACTCGATCAAGCACCCGATTCCGCGCTCGATACTGTCGACATTCCCGAGACCAATCAGGGCGAAGCAAAAGATTCCGAACGGACTACGAAGCAGCAGGTAAAAGCCGCCGCCGACCAGCAGGGTGATGAGATGGCCGAGGGCAGCGAAGGCGAACGCAAAGGCGACGAGGGCAAAGAGGGCTCCGACAGCAAGGAAGGCAAGGAATCGGCCTCCGACAAGAGCGGCAAGCAGCCCGGAGAAGCGCAGAAGCCCAACCAGCAGGGGGGCGGGCGCGAGAATTCTTCGATGATGGACAAGATGCGCGACGCCATGGCCAACCTGATGGCGAAGCTGAAGATCCCTCCGCAGGCCGGACAACAAGGCAAGCAGGGGAACAATCAAAAGGGGAATCAGCAGCAAGGCCAAAAAGAACAGGGCGGTGGGCAGAAGGGCGAGAAGGGCGAAGGTCAGCAGCAGGGAAAGGGCACGCCGAGCGACGATCCGAATGCTGAGCAGGGTGAAGGCGAGCAGCAGGCGCAGGCCGGGCAGGGCAAGAGCTCCGACAAGGGATCCGAGCAAGGGTCGCCGAACGAGTCAAAGAGTGGGATGGGCAAGCAGGACGGCAACAAAGACCTTCAGGACGCCGCACAGCTCGCCGCGATGGGGAAGATCAGCGAGATCTTCGGCAAGCGGGCGCAGAACATGACGGGCGAGGTGATGGTAGAGGTTTCGAGCGGCAAGAACCAGCAACTCAAGACCGGTTACACAGAACGAGGCGCCACGCACAAAGAGGCCGGCGGAGAGATCCACCGCGACGAAATCCCGCTCGTCTTCCAGCACTATGTTCAGAAATACTTCGAGCAGGTGAGGCAAGGCGAGGTAGCGAAGCCGGCGGCCGAAGGGAAGAAGTAGCGGCTATTTAGAGCCGCTGGCTTTGTCAAACAGAGACTGGGCCAGGTAGTTGGTTACTTTGGCTTCGTTCCGCGAAACCTCGTAATAGACCGCCTTCAGGAGTTGGTCCTTGCGGTTGATGAGCGTTTCGCGAATGGTCTGCTGGACTCGCGGATCGTTGAGCGCGCGCTGTCCGGCCGGCTCCTTGGAAACCACTTTCAGGATGCGATAGCCTTCCGGCGTGCGGATGACGGGGGAGGTCTGCCCGGGCTGCAATCCCACGACGATCTTGCGCAACTCAGGGTGAGCCTGCTCGAAAGCCGATTCGGGGACATAGCCCATGTCGCCGCCGTTGGGCGCGGAGTTTGAGTCCTCCGAGTAGTTCTGAGCCAGTTGTGCGAACTCCTCACCCTTCTTGAGCCGTGCTTCGATCATCTGAATCTTCTGCCGCGCCTGCTCGTCGTTCTGCGCCTTGTCGCCGCGAAGGTTGCGCACGTTGGGATCGGGCGAAGTAGTGACCAGGATCTGGGCCAGGTGCACCTGGGGCTCGGCGAGGTTGAAGCTGGCTTTGTTGCTGTTATAGAAGTCGGCTACGTCCTTGTCGGTGATCGAGATCTTCGAGGTGATTTCCTTATTGAAGAGCTTCTGTATGGAGAGATCGCGCTTCAACTGGCTCTTGAACTCCTCCTCGGTGATCTTGCGGCCGTCCAACTGCTTCTTGAACTCCTCCTGAGTGTAGGGAGCTTTAATGTCGTTGAAGCGGGCTTGGACATCGGAGTCGGTGGCGACGAGGCTGAGTTTTTCCGAGCGCTGGAGCATGATTTCGTTGTCGATCATGCTGCGAAGGACCTCGAGCCGCTGAATGGAGACCTGGTCTTCGCTGGTTTCCGGATTGGGATTGGGGAACTGCAAGCGGTATTGGCGGTCGAGATCGGCGAAGGTGACGGGACGGCTGTTCACCTCGGCGGCGAGGTTGGTGGGAGGGGTCTTCTTGCAACCGGTGACGACCGAAAAGCAGAGAACAACCGTGGCAAGACCGGCGGCTAGACGCATAAAGATTCCTATTCTACCGTGGCTGAGCAGCGAGGCGCAGGGCGAACTCGGCGCGCGTGACCGGACCAGTGCGGCTGAAGGCGCGCGGCGGGATCGGTTTTGGGAATTTGTCTTCGCGTAAATCGGTCCAGTAGAAGGGCAGATCGGGATGGAACCAGTTCCGGTGATCCACGGCCATCCAACCCCGATGGAGGGCGAGTTGGATGGGATCGGTGGTGGCGACGTTGAAGTAAGCGGCCAGGGCGGCAGCGGCTTCGGCACGCGTGATGGGAGCCTCGGGAGAAGCATGGAGGTCGTGGTTATTAACCGGGTAGATGCGCCGGATAGCGGCAAAGTGGATGGCGGCGAAAGCCTCGTGATCGACACGGAGATCGTCAAACCAGACCAGTGGTACGCCGGCCTTGGCGAGTTCCCATTGCACGTCGACAACAGGGGGAAGCGAGCCTTTCGACAATGAGAGCGAGGCGATGACGTCCGCGGCTTCACCGACATTCCATTCCACAGGATGGAGGCGGAAGGCGCCGTTGGTGAGGTGGGTGACGCCGAGGTTCTTGCCGGCGGGGAGGAAATTGCGCAGTTTGCGGGGCAGCAAAGTACTCATCGGGATCTGGAACGGCCGGGGCATCATCATGCGTCCGCGTTCGTTGGCGCCGCAGGGGTGGATGTCGACCATGTAGAAAGCGGTGCCGACGGAATCGTCAAACCAGCGGGCACGCGGTCCGGGCTGGTAGGCGGCGACGATATCCTGCTCGATAACGCGTGTGCCCTTGGGCAGAATCCGGCGCGACTCGCGGATGTAAGGCACTTTCGACAAGCCGTCCCCGGTACCCATCACATCAGCGCGGAGGCGGAGTTCCGGGTAACCGTTGCCCTTGCCGTCGTCACGCGGCAGGTCAGTTTGCAGCCAGTAGAGAAAGGCCATCGATACGCGCTTGGCTTGATGGAGAATGCGAGCGGTGTCGAGCGGAGTGCGGTCGAGGAGGGATTCGTCGTGATAGTCCTGGCGCGGCCAGTTGATGAGAGCAAGGTCGGAGGGCGCGGTGGGTCCCGTGAAATTCTTCGCGGCGAGCAGCCGCCGCCAGGGGAAAAATGGACCGGGCGACATGTTGTTGGGCACCGGCGGATCGTCGCCGAACATCTTGTACTGAAAGGCTCCGCGCCAACCGTAGTCTACGGAGTAGTTGATGCGGAGGGAAAACGGCTGGGAATCGCGGAAGCGTTCGTACTGAGCGGGCTTGGCGATGCGATGATTCTCTCCGGGCCGCACGTCGATGGCGAAAGGATAAGTGAAGCTTTGGACGCAGGCTGGATTTGGCTCAGCCGCGGCATGCGGTTCGCCGGTATCGGAGGCAGGCTCGGAACCGACGCTGTAAGGGACGCCGGCTACGGGGAGAAGGTCCCCCGTTTCCGTCGCGTCCAAGACGAAACGAGTTCGGATTCGCGTGACGGTGCGCTGATTGAAGTGGTAGACGAGGGCTGAGGTGATTGTGTCGCCGGCTACGTCGAGTTTGAAGACGCGGCTGCGCAGCAGGAGTTTTATCTTCTGCGCGTAGGGCGCCATCAGCCCCTGGTGCGCCGCGAGTCCGGCTTTCGGTTCAAAGCAGAGTTGGGAGACGTAGCAGGAGCCCGGATTGAAATTCTGAAGAGCAGCCGCGGCAGGCGAGAGCGCAAACCGGCGACGGTAGTACTGGCGAATGCCGTTGCGGAGTTGATAGTAGGTGCGCGTTCCGCCGGCGAATTCGATAAAGCGGTTTTCGTCCAGCGCGGAGACGCCGCCCGCGGTGGTCTGGCCGCCGATCCAGTCGGATTCTTCGGTGAGACAAACGGAGTGTCCGCGGTCGGCAGCGCGAATGGCGGCTGCAAATCCGCCTGAACCAGCGCCGGCGATCAGAATGTCGCAAGTGATTTCCTCCGGGCTGACGGTTGAGGGAACCGTGTGGAGGAAGGAGGCCGGATCTCCGGCGGCACGCACGGCATCGAAGTCGACCAACTGAACAGGCTGCGCGGCGAGGATGCCTAGGAAGAGTACCGGATAGAGGATAAATGCGGAGTGTCGAGCCATGTTTGACCTTGCAGACGGGATTCGAGGCCGGCGAGCAGGATGCCGGTGGACATCAGGGTCCGCTCAACCGGCAGAGGTTGCTTGCGCGTGAGCACCAGGTCTTCGAACGCGCGCACCATGAACGACCAGTGGTTGTGCACCCAAAGCTGGATGTAGAAGCAGGAGGAATGAATGCGGCCGGCGCGGTCGCGCGCGGCAAACAGGTAGTCGCGCGTCATGCCATCGATGTTGAGGATGGTTCCCTTCAATCCGTCGCGGTAGCGGACGAGGATCGCCTGCGGCTTCGGCGCTTTGGCTCCGTATCCCTGGTTCACGCGATGGCGCAAGGCTGAGTCGAGGAGTTCCCGCGACCATTCCTTCTTCTCCGCCAGCCGCCACACCTCGTCGCCTTCGACGCAGCGGATGCGCTCGATGCCAGTCTCGCCGCCAGAGCGCCGTTCCGCCATCGCCTGCATCAACTCGATGCCATGATAGGCGTGCTCTTCGAGGTCGGAGAAACTGACCGCCATGACCTCGTCGAGTTGAACTCCGTTGGCGAATTCGAGAGGAGGACGCCGCCAGGTGAGAGGGAGAGTGGAGCCACAGAGTACGGGGATCTTCATCTGCCGCATGCGTTCGTACATGCGGCTGGCCTGGTCCCACTCGAAGCCGAAATACTTGTCGTGGAAGACCGGAACCACTTTGCCGTCGCTTTGCATCACACTGGTCACTTCGTCAAAGCGCTTCCAGCGCGGGTACATGAAATTACCGCGCGGCGTGCGCGGGTAGTTGCCGTGCTCACCGACGATCGCCACGCCGTCGACAGCCAGTTTGGGGCCACCGAGGCGGAGGGCTGAGGCGACATCGGGATAGATGGTGACACCGTACTCGTCTGCCTGCTCGCGCGCCATGTCGTTGACAGGAAACTGGTCGACGTAGAACGAGGCGGTCTGCAGACGCGGCCGATAGCTTTGTTTGTTAAGCCGGTAGCCCTCCAGCAGACGCCCGCAGAACACATCGGCGTGCGAATTCGGGAAGTAGACGTTGAGGATCACGGCGACACGCGGCTTGCCTTGTGCGAAGGCCGCAGCCGTCGGGGCGAGCAGCAAGGCGCGCCGGGTCATCCCCGAATACTCTCCAGTAAGCGCACGGCGGCGGCGAGCGTCATGCCGTTCGGGTCCAGGTCGGGTCGGAAGTTAGTGAGTGTGACAGCAGCCACGGGCTGAGAGTCGAGAACGTGGCGGACGAATTCGGCCGCGGCATCCACAGGAATACCGCCCGGCACACGATAGGCGACACCAGGGCTCTCGTCGAGCGCGAGGCAGTCGAGGTCGATGTGGAGATAGACCTGTTCCACTTCCCAGTTGAGCGACAGTGGAACGGTAGCGGGGACCAGAGCGACGTTGGACGCTTCGAGGCGTTCCCGCTCGCCAGTCTCGATGTCGCGGGGCGCGACGATCGCGATTCGATGGTCCGGAATCGGACTGGCGAAACCGATACGGCCGCGCAGATCCTCGTGACAATGGCCCGCGGCGCAGGCCAGCGCCATGCCTTCGAGGTTGCCGGAGATGCTGGTGGAAGGCGTGTGGAAGTCCGGGTGCGCATCCATCCAGACGACGCCGGTGTCGCCGCCCGGCTCGAGCCCGGCGAGAACACCGAGGCAGGTGATGCAATTGCCCGCCAGGACAACAGGGAGCACTTCCTGCTGGCGCGCCTCGCGCACGGCCACGCGCACCTGACGGCCGAGGTCCACCACCGCGTCCATGCCCTCGCATGTCTTGTCGCGCAAGTCGATATGCTGCACCTGCGCAGGCACATCGCGGTAGGCGAGAATCCGGTCGGCGCCGGCCCCCAGAATCTTCCCCGGGCCGGCCCCGGTGCCAGTGTTGCGCAGCCCCATCTGGTAGGGGACCTCGAGAACAGTTACAGGAACCATAAGGTGCACCTGCTATCTTAGTGCGCCTCTCAAGATTACTTTCGGAAGGCGATGCCGAGTTCGCGCATCTGGCGGTCGGGAATCGGTGACGGCGCATCCGACATCATGTCGGTTCCCTTGGCGGTTTTGGGGAACGGAATGACGTCGCGGATGGACGTCTCACCGACGAGAATCATCACGAGGCGGTCAAGGCCCAACGCGATGCCGCCGTGCGGCGGCGCGCCGTATTCAAGAGCGTCGAGGAGGAAACCGAAGCGGCGGCGCGCTTCGTCGTCGGAGAATCCGAGAGCGGAAAACACTTTCGACTGCACGTCGCGGCGGTGAATACGAATCGAGCCCGAGCCGAGTTCAACGCCGTTGAGCACCAGGTCGTAGGATTTGGCGCGGCAGCCCGCCGGATCGTCCGTGAGCTTGTCGATATGCTCGTCGAGCACTGAGGTAAACGGGTGATGCGCCGCCATCCAGCGGTTCTCTTCCTCGTCCCACTCAAACATGGGGAAGTCGACGACCCAGAGAAAGCGAAACACGGTGGGGTCGAGCAGTTTGTGACGGTCGTTGTACTTCTGCCCGGCGAAGAGGCGAAGTTGGCCACAGGCTTTGAAAACCTGCTCTTCGGGGCGTTGTCCCTGAGGCGGTTCCCCAACGCCGCAGAGTAGGATCAAGTCATCTTCAGCGGCGTCGAGGCGCTTGCGGACGGCTGCCATCGGTTCGGGAAAATCGCGTTCGAGGCGTTTGGCGTCGTCATAAACACGCAAGCCGCGCTCCTGGCCGTAGGCCTTCAACTCATCGCGCTCTTTGCGAGACAGCTGCCCGGTCTTCGGAATGTGAACGGCCACAAGCGGCATTCCCGCCGCGGTGAGGTTGGCTTCAGGACCGAACAGGTCGTTGACAACGTGGAAGGGCGGCAGCCGGAGATCAGGCTTGTCGATACCATACATGCGGATCGCCTGATCATAGGTCAGACGCAGAAACGGCGTGTCGATGGTGCGGCCGATCACCTTGAGCACCGACTGAATCAGCGGCTCGATGGTTTCGAAAATACGGTCCTGCTGCGGGAACGCCATTTCGAGGTCGATTTGGGTGAACTCGGGCTGGCGGTCGGCGCGAAGGTCTTCGTCGCGGAAGCAGCGGACAATCTGGAAGTACTTTTCGTAGCCGCTGATCATGAGCAACTGCTTGAAGATCTGGGGCGATTGCGGCAGCGCGTAGAAGGTGCCTGGCTGCACGCGGCAGGGCACGAGATAGTCGCGCGCACCTTCGGGCGTGGAGCGTGTCAGGAAGGGCGTTTCAATTTCCAGGAAGCCCTGCTGGTAGAGGGCCTCGCGCACGGCAAACGAGATCTTCGACCGGAGAATGATATTGCGCTGCATGCGCGGACGGCGCAAATCGACGTAGCGGTACTTGAGCCGGGCCTCTTCGCTGACATCGACGTGATCCTCCATCGGGAATGGCGGCGTGCGCGATTCGTTGAGAATCCACACTTTGTCGACAACCAGTTCGATTTCGCCGGTGGGCAGGTTGGGGTTCACGGTTTCCGGAGAGCGGCGCTCAACCTGGCCTTCCACGGCGACCACATACTCAGGCCGGAGCATTTCCGCCTTAGCGTGCACTTCAGGCAATGCATCTTCGTGGAAGACGCACTGAGTCACGCCTTCACGGTCGCGCAGGTGGATAAAGATGACTCCACCGAGGTCGCGGCGGCGGTGTACCCAACCCATCAAGAGGGCGCGATGGCCGGAATCGTGAGCGCGCAGGTCGCCGCAAGAGTGGGTGCGGCGAAGTTCGCCGAGAAAATCGAGAGGAACGGACGGTGTAGTGGGTTGCATGCTTCCATCAAACGAACGAAGGTTATTGGATCAATTGACGCCTGCCGGAGCCAAACGCTCCAGCAGCGCTCCGCGCGACACAGTAACCTGCTCGCCGGAGGTCATATCCTTGAGCGAGTACTGTTCGGCGGACATTTCATTGTCGCCCACAATGAGGGTGAACCGAGCGCCGAGCTTGTTGGCGACTTCCATGGTGCGCTTCAACTTGGCGTTGGGTCCGAGTTCGACAACGACGCCGCGACGCCGCAGATCGTAGGCCAGTTGGGCGCAGTGCCGGAGGGCGGCGTCGCCGAGCGGCGCGATGTAGAGGTCGAGCTGGTGGCGGTGAGCAGCCTCTTCGAGCGACATCACCAGGCGGTCTTCCCCAATCGAAAAACCAATGCCCGGAGAGTGAACCTTGGAGCCCAGTTGTTCGGCCAGGCCATCGTAACGTCCGCCGCCGAGTACGGAGTTCTGAGCACCGAGCGCGCCGTGGACAAACTCGAAGGTGGTGCGCATGTAATAGTCGAGACCGCGCACCAGCCGCGGGCGAACGGTATAGGCGATGCCGCGGTCGGTCAGGAACTGCTGCACAGTGTCGAAGTGCGGGCGGCACACTCCGCACAGATGGTCGAGAATCGAGGGCAGCGTATCAATCACCGCCTGGTCGTCGGGAACCTTACAATCGAGCACACGAAGCGGATTGGTATCCGCGCGGCGCTGGCAATCCTGGCAGAGGTTGTGTTTGACGGTCTGGAGTTGCTCGCGCAGGCGGTTGACAAACGCGGGCCGGCAGTCGGAACAACCGACGGAGTTGATGTAGATCCAAAAACCTTCGAGTCCGCACTGCTTCAGGATTTCAGTGACCAGTTCGATCACCTCGGCATCGATGGCGGGCGAATCAGAGCCGATCACTTCCGCGCCGATCTGGAAGAACTGCCGGTAGCGGCCCTTCTGCGGACGCTCGCGGCGGAACATCGGCCCCATGTAGTAGAGCTTCTGCAAGCCCGGTTGCTGGTCGAGCCGGTGTTCGATATAGGCGCGAATCACCGACGCGGTGTTTTCCGGGCGCAATGTCAGGGAGTTGCCGTCGCGATCGTCAAAGGTGTACATCTCCTTGGTGACGATGTCGGTCTCTTCGCCGACGCCGCGTGAAAACAGCAGCGTCTCTTCGAAAATCGGCGTGCGGATTTCCTGGTAGTTGTAGGCGCGGAACACACGCCTTGCAACATCTTCGACAAAGTTCCAGACGGAACTGGCCGGAGGAAGGATGTCGCGGGTCCCTTTAATGGCGCGGATCAAGCGATTTCTTCCCGGTAGATTCGGCAGAGCTCAACATAGTTTTGCGCGCTCACTTTGAAGCGCTGGCGTTCCTCGATGGTGACTTCGCGCCGCACCTTTCCAGGTGCGCCCATCACGAGGGAGTAAGCGGGCACATCGGTTCCTTCGGCCACCAGTGCGCCCGCGGCAATCACCGAACCGCGACCGATTCTTGCACCGTTGAGCACAATAGCGCCGATACCGATGAGGGCGTCATCTTCGATCACACAGCCGTGGAGAGTGGCGGAATGCCCCACAACCACGCGATCGCCCAGGTGCAATTCGTACTTGTTTCGTTCCACGTGCAGCACGCAGTTGTCCTGGATCGAGGTCTCGCTGCCGATACGGATGGCGTTCACGTCGCCGCGCACGGTGGCGTTGGGCCACACGCTGGAGCGCTCGCCGATAACCACGTCGCCGATAACCTGGGCGCTAGGGTCGATGTAGGCGTTAGGCGCAATTTTGGGCAGAATGCCCTTGAACGGCCGGATCATGGATGGAAAACACGATGGTAACATAGGGCAAACTCATGGTTCGCCTTTGCCTAGGGATCTTAGTTGGCCTCGCCTTGCATGCACAAACGACGCCCATTGTCTTCGTTGGGGCGAAACTGATTCCCATCGACGGGCCGGAGGTTGAAGTGGGCTCGCTGGTGGTTCACAACGGCAAGATTGTCGCGGTGGGGCCCACTGCCACCGTCGCGGCCGGGGCGCGGCGGGTGGATGTCACGGGCAAGGTGATCATGCCGGGGTTGGTGGACTCGCACAGCCATATCGGCGGACCTGAGGGCGCCGATGCTTCGGCTCCCTTGCAACCGGATGTGCGGATTCTCGACTCGCTGGACGCACGCGACACGCGCATTCAGAAGGCGCAGGCCGGGGGCCTCACGACCGTCAACGTCATGCCGGGTTCCGGGCATGTGTTGAGCGGGCAAACGCTCTACTTGAAACTACGCGATGGGCGCGTGATTGACGACCTACTCATCAAGCTTCCGGACGGGCGCATTGCCGGCGGTCTGAAGATGGCCAATGGAACGAATCCACGAAAGGCGAGTCCGTTTCCGGGCACGCGCGGCAAGACGATGGCACTGGCGCGCGATCTGTTCATCAAGGGCCAGGAGTATCGCGAGAAGGTTCGCGCCGCGGGCGGAGACACGTCGAAACTTCCGCCTCGCGATTTGCGGCTGGAGACGATTGCCGAAGTGCTCGACGGCAAGCGCACCGTGCACCACCACACGCACCGGCACGACGATATTGTCTCCGTCTTGCGGTTGCAGAAAGAGTTTGGGTTCCGGCTGGTGCTCCAGCATGTTACCGATGGTTGGATGGTGGCCGGCGAAATCGCACAGTCGGGCGCGCCCGCTTCAGTAATCGTGATCGACGCGCCGGGGGGCAAAGAAGAGGCCAGAAACATGACGTTCCGCAACGCCGCCGTGCTCGACAAGGCCGGCGTGCCGGTGGGCTTTCATACCGACGATGGCGTGACGGATTCGCGTTTGTTTTTGCGGAGTGCGGGCCTGGCGGTACGGGCCGGCCTGTCGCGGGAAAAGGCGCTGTATGGGGTGACGATGGCGAATGCCAAGATGATGGAACTGGATTCGCGAGTCGGGTCGCTCGCACCGGGCAAGGACGCCGACTTCCTCATCCT
>JAEUQD010000364.1 GCA_016789925.1 Bryobacterales bacterium
ACGACTGTCTTGAGGATTCCGTCAGGGGAGGACAAGTCTCGCTTGAACTCGAGGGTCTTACCCTCCGGGCGCCTGAGTAGATCCACGAGTCCCACTACTCCGCATATTACTCGGAAGTGAAAACCGCCGCAAGGCTTCCGAACTCGCCGAATCTCCTCCGGCCCTCATCGGCCACCGCCGTCATGATGCGACCGGCGTCTCCCGCCATCCGGATCCCTCGCCCGTCCGTTGCGACCCGATTGGGCCGGCTAACGTGCGCCAGCGGAAAAGCGTCGAAGCAATAGTGGTCAAAGCGGGCGTCGAAGCGGGTCCGTCGAAGCGGGTCGGCCTTCCATGAGGCGGCTGTTCCAACCGGCCGTTAACCGGCCCGAAACCTGGTCGGGCTGTTTCGGCTGGCGCACCGGGGAATTTCAGCAGATTGCTGAGATCAGGGCAGGTGTGGGGCATCGCGATCGCCGGAGTCACTGAACTTTCCGGCGATCTCGGCCGAAATGTGTGGCTGTTATCTGCGCTCTTGTCGCTCGCCAACGGCTTTTGGGCCAAAGTGCCGCAGGGACGGGCCATCTGATCAGCGTCGCCAGGATGCCGGCGCGACCGATGCGCATCAGCGCGCGTTGTCCGCGAGCCACGCCAGTATGAGATCCGCTATCTGAAGGTTGTTCATGTCCATCATGAGCATGTGACTGTTGCCGCGAATGCCGCAGGCGGGCAAGTGGATGTTCTCTGCGAAACCGTGGGCAGTCTTGATGCGATTGACCGATTCAACGCACTCGGCCATTCGACCAGGCCAGTCAGCCACGTTCGTGTCGAAGAAGTCGCCGAATATCGATAACAGCCTGACGCGCGTGAATACTGCCTTCACCTTTTCGTCCGGCACCGCGCAACTTCTCGGCTCGACGGAAACTACGGCCTTCACCGAGTCTGGCCGGGCAATCGCGGCACCGATCCCGTACGCGCCGGACTGAGAGTGGACCATCACGACCGCGGGGCCAATCCGGTCCACCAGTGCCGCGAGCGCGCGGATGGTGTTATCGCCGGCGTCGGGGTAGCTGGTCTCGGTGTTAGGAACAATTTGCGCGAAATATTGGTCTCGCGCGGAGACCGGGAACTGCGTCTTCTCGTACGCGGTGAATGCTGCTGGTCCAGAGCGAAAGCCGGTCCACGCCTGCTCGTTTGTGAATTCGGCGAAGGCTGGAATCAAGGCGGGATCCTTTTCGAGCTTCGCTTTGTTTATGGGTGTCGGGTCGAAGCCGGATCGGGCGCGGCCCGAGTGGTCCACCACATAGACCGGAATGCCGTGCCGTACAAAGTACTCGGCCCAACCTATGCGTCCATCCGGCGTTTCTTCGTAGGTCTTGCCCGTATGGCCGGATCCGTGGACCATGATGACTGGATACATCCCATGTCTTCTGGAAGCTGGAATTTGATACTGAACGTACATCCCCTTCACTGATATGTGGCCGGGCGCGGGTGTTCCGGAGCCGGCCGGGAATGCAGTAGCAATATCCTGCTGGTTGACAAAAAAGCTCCCCTGTTTAGCCAGAACGAGCGGCTTGTCTGAACTCGAGATCTTTGGCGCTGCTTTTCGGCTCTGCGCCTCGACATCAGTTCCAAGGGGAGGGAAAAGGATCGCCGTCAAGGTTATTAGTACAGCAACAATTCTTGATCGCATTCCGTCCCCGATATAACAGCGGATGCAAGCCGGCACCGCAACTGGTCCCAGTGAAGGCGTATACAACTGGTGCCTCGGCGGGTCGGCCTATCTGGACCGTCACTATGGCACTTCGGCCGAAATGCCGTGGGTGCGCCCCAAAAACGCAGATAGCCCCAACACATTTCGCCCGAGAATCGCCGGAAAGTTCAGTGTCCTCGCCGATCTCACCGCCCCACAACCTGCCCGATCTCAGCAACCTGTTGAAATATTCTCCAGAATCCCGCGCGCCAGCCGAGACAGCCCGGCCAGATTTTGGGAAAAGTTTCAGTGTGACGGGTCACACTTTCCCGCCGATTCAGCCCTTCCCTCCATGCTCCCCAACGCTCCACCCCAGCCAGCCCGGCTCGCGGTCCAACACAGGCGGAGCGTCCCCGGAACGCCCTGCCTCCCTTGGCGAGCCTGGTGCCTTGCGTGAGCATAGGACCCCTGCCCAAGCGGCAAGTCTCTCCCAACCAGGAAACACCATCTTTTTCTCTTGACATCCGAGATCCCGTCATGATACTCTGCCAAGCAGAAGGGACTAGTGTGCCTTTCCCCGGAAGCCTCGGGGCGAGACACCCTGGTCCTTTTTCATTTCTCCCACAGAAAGGAATACGCTCCCATGCGCCCTCGGCCCCGGTCCGGCAACGCCTCCCTACGCCCACCCGCGCCCGGCCCGGTTCGACACTTTTCGACACCCGCACCATCAACGCCAGTGCGAAACGTGACGCGCGCGTCACCCCCGGAAATGAAAATGGGCACCAAGTGCATTTTCGGAAGCCCCCCCGACCCTCGGCCAATCACCCACCGGTTCACTCGACACTTTTCGACACCCCACGCCCAACGAAATCAACGCCCTGCGAAACGAAACACCCATGACGCGCGCGTCACCCCCGGAAATGAAAATGGACACGAAGTGCATTTTCGGAAGAATCCACCCGGCAACCCGCCCCGCCCATTCGACACTTCTCGACACCCCCACGCCCAACCGAATCAACGCCCTGCGAAACGAAACAGCCCATGACGCCCACGTCACCCCCGGAAATGAAACGGGCACAAAGTGCATCTTCGGAAGAAATTCCCCCCCCGCACCGCCCCAACCCACTCGACACTTTTCGACACCCTCGCGCCCCACCAAATCAACACCCTGCGAAACGAAACAACCCATGACGCGCGCGTCACCCCCGCAAATGAAAATGGGTCACGAACTGCATTCTCGGAAGAAATGGCCCCCGAGGCCGAATCCACCCCATTCGACACTTTTCGACACCCTGATTCCAATGAAATCAACAAGGTGCGAAACGAACTGGCCCCGAACCCGAGCCCCCGGCCAAGCCCGAACCCATCCTCAGCAGCAAAATCGGCCGCAACATTCCCTGCCCCTGCGGCTCCGGCACGAAGTACAAGCGCTGCTGCGCCAGGCCCACCAAACTGGCCGACCAGTTTCGACACCCCAAGTCCCATGAAATCAATAACGTGCGAAACGAATTGCCCGCCGCCTGACATTCGCATCGGCGTTCATCGCGCGTTGCATTTTCGGAAGAAGAATCTCCCGCACCGCCCCAACCCATCGACACTTTTCGACACGCCCCCTCCTTCAGATCTCGGGAGTTGGTGACGGGTCGCACGATCCCGCCCATTTCGCCTTACCCGCTACGACCGTTTGGCCGCGGCAGGACGCGCCTCGGCTTTGCGGACCGCTACGCTCGGACGGGCGCAGTTTACCTGCATTCCAACGAACCGATCACTTCGATGTCGCGCACCCCCTGTGACTCGGGTCACTGACGGAATATACTACACGCTGTTAACTTCAAATCCGAGGTAAGGAACTTCAACCCATTATGAAAAAGCTTTGGCTCAGTTTCGCCGGCGTGATCGTGGTTTCGTTCAGCATCCTGGGATGGATTGGCGTCCGGATTTATCAGGAAATGCCCCCGATTCCGGATAAGGTAGTCACGACCTCCGGCGAGGAAATCGTTGCCAGCGGCGAAATCGGCCGCGGCCAGAACGTTTGGCAGTCCCTCGGAGGAATGCAGGTCGGTTCCATCTGGGGACACGGCAGCTACGTCGCCCCGGACTGGACCGCCGATTGGCTACACCGCGAGGCGATGTTTGTCCTCAATGAATGGTCGAATAGCGAATTCTCCAAACCCTACGAACAACTCGCCGCCGAAGACAAGGCCAAACTCCGCGGCCGTCTCGAAGAGATGTATCGCAAGAACGGCTACGACGCGGCCAGCAATACGCTCCGCATCGATCCCGTCCGCGGCCGCGCCTTCGAAGCGTGCCTGAAGCATTACACCGAAGTGTTCACGCAGGGCAACGAAGCCTACGCGATTCCCGCCGGCGCCGTCAGCACTCCCGAGCGCTTGCGGCAGTTGAGCGCGTTCATCTTCTGGACCGCGTGGTCCTCCGCCGCCACCCGCGCCGGCGACACCATCTCGTTCACCAACAACTGGCCGCATGAGCCGCTGGTCGGCAACCGGCCCACCGGCGACAGCGTGCTCTGGACCGGCGTCAGCATCATCATGCTGCTGGCCGGCATTTGCGCCATGGTCTGGTGGTACGCCGCACAGAAGCACGTCGACGATCACGGCGTCCTGCCCGACGCCGACCCGCTGGGCCGCTGGGCCACCACACCCTCGCAGCAGGCCACGCTCAAATACTTCTGGGTCGTCTCCCTGCTCATCATGGTCCAGATCATGGTCGGCGTCGTCACCGCCCACTACGGGGTTGAAGGCGGCGGATTCTACGGCATCAAACTCGCCGAGATCCTGCCCTACAGCGTCACGCGCACCTGGCACGTTCAACTCGGCATCTTCTGGATCGCCACTGCCTGGCTCGCCGCCGGTCTGTTCATCGGACCTCTCGTCAGCGGTCACGAACCGAAGTTCCAGCGCCTGGGCGTCAACGTCCTGTTCGGGGCGCTGCTGGTCATCGTCGTCGGCTCCCTCGCCGGCCAGTGGATGAGCATCATGAACCGGCTCTCCGACTCCACCTCCTTCTACTGGGGCCATCAAGGCTACGAATACGTCGACCTCGGCCGCGGCTGGCAGTTGCTGCTGTTCGTCGGCTTGTTGATTTGGCTGTTCCTGGTGATCCGGGCGGTGTGGCCCGCCTTAAAGAACCCCGGCGAACAACGCCACCTGCTGTGGCTCTTCCTCATCTCCGCCGCCGCCATCGGCCTCTTCTACGGCGCGGGCCTCACCTGGGGCCAGCACACTCACCTCTCCATCGTCGAATACTGGCGCTGGTGGGTAGTCCATCTCTGGGTCGAAGGATTCTTCGAGGTGTTCGCCACGACGGTGATTGCCTTCTTCTTCGCCCGGCTCAACCTGATCAAACCCGCCTTCGCCGCCAAAGCGGCCCTGCTGTCGGCCACCATCTTCCTGTCGGGCGGCATCATCGGCACCTGCCATCACCTCTACTTCTCCGGCACGCCGATGGTCGCCCTCGCCTGGGGTTCGGTGTTCAGCGCCCTGGAAGTGGTGCCGCTCACCCTGGTCGCCTACTCCGCCCTCGACGACCTCCGCCGCGGCAAGCTCACCAAGTGGGCCCAGCGCTACCAGTGGCCCATCTACTTCTTCGTCGCCGTCGCCTTCTGGAACATGGTGGGCGCGGGACTGTTCGGCTTCATGATCAACCCGCCCATCGCCCTCTACTACATGCAGGGCCTGAACACCACGCCGCTCCATGGCCACGCCGCCCTGTTTGGCGTCTATGGCATGCTCGGCATCGGCCTGATGCTCGTCTGCCTGCGCGCCATGGCGCCCAGCGCTCTCTGGCGCGAAGGCATGCTCAAGTTCGCCTTCTGGGCGATGAACGGCGGCCTATTCGCGATGTGTGTCGGCAGCCTGCTGCCCGTCGGCCTCCTGCAAACCTGGGCCTCGGTGGAACACGGCTACTGGTACGCGCGCAGCACTGAGTTTCTGGGCACGCCCCTGATGCAGACCCTACGCTGGCTCCGCGCCCCCGGCGACACCATCTTCGCCATCGGCGCCTTGGCCCTGGTGGCCTTCGTCTTTACCACCAAAATGTCCCGCGACGACCGGGCCTAGCTCAGGCGGCTTTCTGACCGATATGGAGTGCAACGACTCCGAAGGTCAAATACCGGAAGCGGACCTTAGTGAAACCCGCCGCCTCGAATTGTCCGGCCAGTGACGGTGCGTCGGGAAACTTGCGCACCGAATCGGGCAGGTATTTATAGGCGTCGGGCGACCCCGAGATCAGCCCACCAATCCGGGGCAGCACGCGCCGGGAATAGAAGTTGTAGAACGCCCGGAACAGGAAGTTCGGTGGCGTGGTGAACTCCAGAATGGCCGCCACGCCACCGGGCTTCAAAGCCCGCAGCAACTCGTCCAGTCCGCGGCGGTAATTCGCCAGGTTCCGGAACCCAAACGCAGCGGTCAACACATCGCACGACGCATCGGCCAGCGGAAGGCGTAAGGCGTCCGCCTCGAACACTTTGCTGGTCACGTGCGAGTTCGCGATCTTCGTCTTCGCCGTAAGCAGCATCTGGTGTGAGAAGTCGGAACCGAGCACAGACTCCGACGAGGCTTGCTGCAAGGCCAGCATCAGGTCGCCCGAACCACAGCACAGGTCCACAATGCGCGCGCCCGGTTTGGCTAGAAACGGTTGCAATTCCCGGACAGTCTTCCAACGCCAATACTTATCCGCGTTGAACGAGAGCACATGATTCAGCAGATCGTACCGCGGCGCAACGCCATCGAACATCCGCCGCACCCACCGTGCGGCCTGTTCTTCATTCTGCGCGCCGGGCGGCGTCGTGCCTTCGCTCATTGCACGGGAACCAGGTCGGACAAGGCGCAATCGATGGCCTGGCGAATCAGAACCGGATCAATTCCTGAACGGATCACCGTGCGGCCGATCGAACTGATCAGGACGAAATGGACCTTGCCCTGAATGGTCTTCTTGTCGCTGATCAGGCGGGTCAGGAGATTATCGGCCCGGATGTCTTCCAGCCCCGGAATCGTCCCGTAAGCGTCGATACACGACAGAATCTGCGCGTGCGCCTGGTCCGTCGTCACACCGAGAAAGTGCCCGAGATAGGAAGCCGCGCGCATTCCAAAGGCGACCGCTTCACCGTGAAGAAGCCTGGCATACGACGTCTCGGCTTCGAGTGCATGGCCGATCGTGTGCCCGAAATTGAGAATCCGCCGCAAATCCGATTCCCGTTCGTCGTTCGACACCACCTCCGCCTTGATGCGTACCGACTCGGCAATGATCTTCTCTACCAGGTCCGGCTGCATATCCAAAATTCGATCGGCATCCGTCAATAGGATCTCAAACAGGTCCGGACTGGCGATGATTCCCGCCTTGATCACTTCATAAAGGCCGGCGCGGTACTCCCGCGGCGGCAGAGTCCTCACCAGATCGGGGTCGATCAGCACCGCCAGCGGCTGATGAAACGCGCCAATCAGGTTCTTGCCCGACACGAGATTGGCGCCCGTCTTTCCCCCAATCGACGCATCCACCTGGGCCAGCAGCGTGGTCGGCACCTGAATCACGTGGATCCCGCGCATGAACGTCGCCGCCAGAAATCCCGCCAGGTCGCCCACAATGCCGCCGCCGAACGCGATCACCAGGCTCGACCGGTCCGCGCCCAATTGCACCATCTGGTCCGCCAGTGACTCCACCTCGGAGATCCGTTTCCGCTCCTCACCGCCCGGGAAAAAGAGAACTTCGAAGGGTACCGGCGATAGCGCCTCCGTAAATCGCGTCGAGAAAAGATCCCAAACGTCACGCGTAGTGACGACAAAGAGTTTGCCGCTTTTCGGGGGTAAATAAGCAGCCAGCGAACGCAGCGCTCCCCGCTCCACAATGCAGGAATAATCCCGCGCGGCTGTCCGCACGAGGAATGAAGGCATAAACCCGTTGTACCATGTGGCTATCACGTTAAACTCTTTGAATCCGGACTTCTTGGTGATCGGCGCGGGGGTGGCCGGATTGCGCGCCGCCATTGAACTGGCCAGCGCGGGACAGGTGCTCGTGCTCGCTAAGGACGAGTGGAAAGAATCCTCTTCCGAGTACGCCCAAGGCGGGATTGCGGCCGCCCTGAACGACGACGATGAAGTGGGACTCCACGAACAAGACACGCTCGCCGCCGGCGATGGTTTGTGCAATCGCGCGGCTGTCCGCGCCCTGGTCGAGGAAGGGCCGCATGCCATCGAAGAACTGCTCGAATGGGGTGCGGCGTTCGACCGCGAAGGCACGAAGCTTCTTTTTGCCCGTGAAGGCGCACATTCGCGCAGCCGTGTCCTTCACGCCTATGGCGATTCGACCGGCCGCGAGATCCTGCGCACGCTGTGGCAGAAAGTCTCGTCCAACGAAAGCGTCCGCATCCTCTCGTTCACCGCAATCACAGAACTTCTCCGGCACGAGGGCGCCATCGCCGGAGCCGTCGCCTTCGACAGTTGGGCCGGAGGCTTGGTCGCGATTTCCTCCAAGGCCACACTCCTGGCCACTGGAGGACTCGGCCGCGTCTATGAGGCCACGACGAACCCGAACGTCGCCACCGGAGATGGAGTCGCGCTGGCCTATCGCGCCGGGGTCGAGATCAGTGACATCGAGTTCGTCCAGTTCCACCCCACGGCCTTGCGCCTCGAAGGTGCGCCCTGCTTTCTGCTCTCCGAAGCGCTACGAGGCGAAGGCGCCTACCTGCGCAACCAGCAGGGGGACCGGTTTATGCACGCCTACAGCGACATGCAGGAACTCGCCCCGCGCGATGTTGTTTCGCGCTCCATGGTGCGGGAGATGATCCGGACCGGCACGTCCAGCATCCAACTGGATTTGACGCACATGCCCGCCGGCTTCGTCGCATCGCGCTTTCCTCGCATCTACGAGACCTGCCTGCGCTATGGCATTGACCTCGAACGTCAAGCCGCTCCTGTGCACCCGGCCGCGCATTATGCCATGGGTGGGGTCCGCACGGACATCCACGGGCGGACCAGCGCTGAACGGCTGTTTGCAGCCGGCGAAGTGGCTTGCACCGGCGTTCACGGAGCCAACCGCCTGGCCAGCAATTCCCTCCTCGAAGGCTTGGTGTACGGCGCCCGCGCCGGGCGTGCCATGCGCGAACTGGCCGCTGCGGAACGCCTGAAACCGGAACCGGTCGGCAAGTCGCGCTTCCCTCTTATGGAAGAAGAAGCGCTCCGCCGGCTGGCCTGGGAAAAGCTGGGCATCATCCGCTCCGGCGAATCGCTTCGCGAGGCATTGAGCCAGCTTCACAACGGCATCACCGAAGATCGCGACATCTCGACCCGCCAGCAATACGAACTGCGCAACATGCACCGCGTGGCGGAATTGATCGCGCGCTCCGCCCTGGCCCGCGAAGAGAGCCGGGGAGCGCACCGCCGAACCGACTTCCCTGAAACGCGCAAGGAGTTCGAGAAGCACTCCGTCGTCCGATACGGCCGCGACGAAGTCGAATTCGGCTACTGAAGTAGTTTGCGCCGGTAAGCCGGCAATTGCGTGGTGAGCGTCTCGTCCAGCACCTTCAGCTTTTCAGCGATCGTATCCGGCGTGTAGATGTAGTCCTGCTCCCACTCGTAGCCCAGCCGCGAGTCGCGCCGCGCCGTCTCCCAGGATGCCTGGGTCCGGGCGCGCTCGGTTCGCAGCAACGCGGTCATCTCGTCGAGAAGCCGCAGCTTCTCCTTCGGATCGGTGCTCTGGTGCAGCGCCAGCCGCTTCTGCTCGAAGTCGATGATGGCGTGCTCGCTCCGCATCATCCGCTGGAGTTGTTCGGCCAGCAGAACCTCGCGGAACGCTCCCTTCTGCTTACTTGCCGGCGCCGCGAGCGCCGCCTGCCGGTAGCGCGACAGCCCCTCCTCCATCCGGTCCGCCGCCTGCGCCAGGTATTTCTGAAAGACCGGAATCGTGAAGAATCGGATGTAGCGTTCGGCGTTGTTCACGCGATTGGTGAAGTCGGGCCAGAAGAAAAGCCGCGCCGGCACGTACGGCCAATAGGGGTTCAGTTGCGACTGCCGCATCCAGAGGTTCGGGTCGCTCCAGGAATGCTCCAGCGTCATCGCGCGCGGCTTCGGCTTTTCAAAGAACAGCGGCGACGCCACGGCATTATTGCTGCCCCAGTTTGGACCGGTGTCTGGGTAGAGTTTCGCTGCATCGGAAAAGCTGCGCCATGCGGCCAGCACCGCATCTTCCGCCCCTGCTCCGAAATCCCGCTTCGCAATCTGGCGCAGGACCGTATCGAGCGGCGGCGCATCGGTCCAGCAATACCAAGCGCGCATTTCCGCCACCCAGTTGGGTTTGAACCCATAGCTCCACGATTCCAGCGTGCCATCTACCCCCCACTTGTCCAGCGCCTCGTACCGCGCATGCCACTGGTAGGGAAACGGCAGATACGGAAACGTGCCGAACTGCCAGCTCGCAAAGGTATCGGCCTTCGAATAGATTGCGCGGAACGGCTTGGCGCGGCGGCGCGCTTCCTCCAGTTGCGCCATTGTGACCTCCGCCGGACCCACCTGATTGATCGCGTAGTCCCGCAGCCATCCCTTCTGCCCGTCGAGTTCGTACGCCTTGCCGTTCTCGAACGTCAGCAGGGGAATCGAATCCGCCGGCAGTTGGGTCATCACATAGGCCTTCAGCGGAGCGAAGTCCGGCGCGAACGCCACGTTGTATTCCCACGGCAGCACCTCGATCTTAGGGTTGATCTTGTGCATCTCCTCGGCCGCGATCGCCACCGCCTGGCTCCATTCCGACACCCATCGCTTCAGGTCCTGATCGCCGTGCCCGCCCGCGCCAAACCACTTCGCGTAATAAAAGCCCTCGGTGAGCAGCACATAGCCGCGAATCTCCGGAAACTCGGTGACGACGTCGCGCACCAGCTTGCGTAGCGCCGCCACGTTCTCCGGTGTTCCCGTGTAGTGAAACAGCAGCGGTGTATAGACATCGATGCCATACCGCGCGGCGCGGCGGATCAGGTCCTTCATCGCCCCCGGCTTGTGTTCCTTCATGTCATCCCAGTGCGGACCCACCCCCGGAGCGTTGTTCGGATTCCGGTAAATCGAACAGTGGATGGCGTCGAATCCGTAGCGTGGCAGCGTGGCCAGATACTGGTCCGGAAACTCCATCCAGCCAAGACCCGACAACACCATGCGCGCCTGGAATTTGCTGTGCCTCACTGTGTCCAGGCCGCGCGGCAGGATCGGCGCTTCGCGTAGCGAGATGCGTTCCCACAGGTGATAGAGACCATACATAGCGCCGCGGTCGTCAAAGCCGCAAACCGCAACGCGGTCGGGCGCAGCGGTGAGGCGATAATCCTTGGAGGCCCGCAACGCATCCCCGCAACCCGGCAGCACTCCGGCCACGATCACATTGCGCGTGGACGCCCAATCGTCGATGGACGCGGTGTCCACGGGGACCTCGATCTTCATCGACTCGCGCAGGTAGGATTGCAGCGCGGCGGCGGCGACCCGCAGAGGCTCCGCGGCGCCCGGCGCGATGCGAATTCTCCAACCCCGCGCGGGGATTTCAAATTCAGACGAAGAAGGCTTGGCCGCCGGGTCGCGGGGAGGATTGGGCAGGCCCTGCGTGTGGCGCGCGATGAAGTCGTATGGCTGCTCGATGGGTAAAGCGGCGAAGGCTCGGGCGGCGAACGAATCGGCGCCTGGAAGTTGAGCAAAGGAAAGCAGAAGAAGATACAAAGGCATTTAGCAAATTCCTTGGGTTGTTCGTGTCATTTCATTCTTGAGGCGCCTTCGACGATCTTCAGCACCTGATTCGCGGCAGCACGTGAGATACGATCCACGTGGCCGCTGGGCCATTGAATTTCCAGATCCGCCGTCCGCGCTTTCCCCAGTCCGAAATGCGCGCGCAAATCATTCTGCGACAGATAGCTGCCTCCGCTGCGAATTTCCTCCATCTGCTTGCGGCCGCCCTCTGGCTTACAGTAGACGCGCGCTCCGATGGCGGAACGGTTCGACTTCACTCCGACCAGCTTCACCTTCAGCCAGTTGTTCCCAGCCGAGCCGTCGCACCGGAGCAGTTGCGGAACGTCATTTGTGCAATTGACGACAACGTCGATGTCACCGTCATTGTCGAAATCGCCGAAAGCGCAGCCCCTGGCGGGCACGGTTTCCAGAATGCCCGTCCCGCCATCGAGCGAAACGTCGGCAAACCGCCCGTCCCCCAGATTGCGATACAAGACCTTCCGCTGGCGGTACCCGGACTCGACATTCGACTCGCCGACTTCCGGAAACACGTGCCCGTTGGTGAGAAGAATGTCCGGAAGGCCGTCATTGTCGAAGTCCAGAAAGCCAACGCCCCATCCCAGGAAACGCGTGTTTCGGCCAAGGCCGGCCTTGTAAGTCTGATCTTCGAAAAAATTGCCGCCGAGATTCCGGTAGAGACTTGACGTGTCGCCGGCGAAGTTGGTTTTGACGATATCGAAGCGCCCGTCGCCGTCGTAATCCGCCGCCGCGACTCCCATGCCCGCCTGAGTCTTGCCGTCGGCGCTGAACGCCACTCCGGCTTCGATTGCAATCTCGCGGAATGTGCCGTCACCGTTGTTGCGGTAGAGGGCGGACGAACTGGAATCGTTCGCCACGTAGATGTCGGGCCACCCATCATTGTCGAAGTCGGAGACAAGAACTCCCAGCCCGTATGTCCCCGGTGTCTTCCAGATTCCCGCCTTCTCGGAAACGTCTGTGAATGTCCCATCGCGATTGTTCCGGAACAGGATGTTCCTGCCGCCCTGAAGGCCGGGGGGGCCGCAGGCGACCTTCAAACCCTTGTATTGGCACAAGCCGCTCTCGGGAACCGGAACAGTGGCGGGATCGAAGTCGATATAGTTGGCGACAAAGAGATCAAGCCAGCCATCGCGGTCGTAGTCGAGAAACGCGCAGCCCGTGTTCCAACGCTTGAGCTTTCCTCCCGCCGTGGTCACGCCGGCTTTTGCGGCCGTGTCCGTGAACGTGCCGTCGCCGTTGTTGCGGTATAGGGCGTTCTCGCCCCAATACGAAACAAACAGGTCATCGTTGCCGTCGTTGTCGTAGTCGCCGATGCAGACTCCCTGCCCCCAGCCGGTCCGCGCGAGACCCGCTTTCACCGTGACATCGGTGAATGTGCCGTCGCGATTGTTCTTGTAAAGCCGGTTGGTCGGTTCGGAGCCCTTCGGGAAATTGGATTCGAACCGCGTCCCATTCACCAGGAAAATGTCCAGCCAACCGTCATTGTCATAGTCGAAAAAGGCCACCCCGCAGCCGGTGGTTTCGAGCAGGTAGCGGTTGCTCTTCTCACCTCCGAAAATCGTCCTGGTCCGAAGCCCGGCCTCGCGCGCAACGTTGACAAACCGCACCGGCAGGCTTTCACCGGCAACCAATTGGTCAAACGTGAAGACAAGCCCGGCGCGCCAGATGGAACGTAGGAAGTCGCGGCGGCGAAAGTGCAAAATCAGCCGCCTTTTTCCCAGCCAGATTCAAATGTTACGTTCTGATTCCTCACTTGACTTCTCGCACTGGCCGCATTATAACTTGATTGCGCTATACACATTGTCGACAATGCGCGTGCCGGACCAACCCGGCAGGCCGCCGTTGTTTCTGGGCCGACTGGATTTCCTGTGTACCGATGACGAAGGGGGTCTCAACCATGAATCGTTTACCGCGGTTTCTCCTATCTTTCTCCTGCGCCGTTGCGCTTTGCGCGACCGCGTCAGCTCAAGTTCAAACCACAACCGCGATCACCGGCGCCGTTACCGACAGCTCAGGCGCGTTTCTGCCGGGCGTCAATATCGTCGTCAAGAGCGACGAAACCGGCGCAGTGCGCGAGACGGCGACCAACGAAGCGGGCCGGTACGCGGTCCAGGCCTTGAGACCAGGGAAGTACTCCATCACGGCCACGATGGCGAACTTCAAGACGGCGGTGGTCACCGGCCGCGAAGTACAGGTTTCGATTCCGGCCGCGGTCAACTTTGTCCTCGAACTGGGAGATGTCGCTCAACAGGTGAGCGTGTCGGCCGAAGGCGCAGAGTTGCTGAACACGACCACGGCCACCCTGTCGACCACCATCAGCCAGACTCTCGTCGAGAGCCTTCCGAATCAGACACGCAATTTCTTCGATCTGCTTGCGCTCTCGCCCAATACTTCGCCGCAGTACTTCGGCAACGGGGGCCTGTCGTTCGGGTCACATTCGTTGCGCCGGGTGAATGCGGCCGGTAGCCTCGAGTCCTCCGGGGTCTTCGCGGCGGGCAGCACCGACTCGGCCACCAACGTCTCCATCGACGGTGCGAATGTCCAGATCGCGCTCTACAACATGCCCGTCACGATCCAATCCGCATCCACGATCAAGGAACTTCGGATGGAGACCGCGAGCGCGAACGCCGAATTCGGCTACGGGTCCAACGCGATCAACGTCATCACCAAGAACGGCACCAACGACTTCCACGGAGAGGCCTTCTGGCAGCACCGCAACGACAATATCGACGCCCGGAACTTTTTCACCAACCTGGCCGGCAACACACTTCCCGAATACAAGCGCAACAAATTCGGCGCTACGCTCGGAGGCCGGATCGTCCGGGACAAGCTACATTTCTTTGGAAACTACGAGGGATCGCGATTGCGCCAGAGCCTGCAGGGCAACGCCATCGTCCCCACGGCCCAAATGCGCTCCGGGGATATTTCCGCGTACCGGCCATTGCTGGCGGGTCAGGTGCTTGGACAGACGCCGATCATTTACAACCCCTTCGACTTCGACGCCGCCAGCGGCTTGCGGCGGCCATTTCCGGGCAATCGGATTCCCACGTCTCTCCTCGACTCTGCCACCCAAAAGCTCATCAACTATACGGCCATACCCAACAACGTGATCGACGGTGTTCCCCAGTACTCGGGCCTGTCCACCGCGATGATCGACGAAGACCAGTACGGTCTCCGCATTGATTGGGAAAAGAGCGCAACGTCGACCATCTACGGCCGCTATACGCACAGCAAACGGAATGCGTTTAACGGCGGGCTCATCTCTGAGTTGCAGGGAGAGAGGACCCCATCCTCTACCCACAGCGCCGTCTTGCATTGGAACAAGGTACTGAGCCCCACGATGATTAACGACTTCTCGGTGAATTACGGCCGGCTCAAGTGGGGGATTGGACGGCCGACCAACGTGCCGGACGTGTCGCGCGAAATAGGGTTCGCCAACACTTCCAACCTCACCGGTGGACCGGGAGTATCGGTCCCCGATTTCTCGATTGGCGCCTCAGGTCTGTTTGTGTGGGATCCGACGCAAAACACATACGGGCTCAAGGACGATTTCGGTTGGACCAAGGGCAGGCACAACTTCAAGTTCGGGATCAATATCAACGAGCGGCGCCTGTACTTCATCAACCAGTCGGCCGACAAAGGCCGCGTTACCTACGACAACATCTTTACGCGTGCCTGTCCGCTGGGGAATGCGGCCTGCGAGCAGGCGCGCACGGCGGCCGGTGCGCCGCAAGGTGGGCTGGCGTTCGCCGACTATCTGCTGGGAGCAGCGACAGGCGCCTATCTGGAACAGCGCGGCGTTATCTGGCATGGTCACCAGCGCTACTGGGGCGCTTACATCCAGGACACCTGGCAGTTGCACCCGCGCGTGAGCCTGAACATCGGCTTGCGTTACGAACGGTGGCCCCCCTGGCTGCTGCCGCGGAACAATGCGGTGCGCTACAGCTTCGAGGGCAACGGCGGGCTTGAGTACGCACTTCAGAATCCGCTCGACGTCTTCAACCCGGCCCTGGGGTATGGACGGAATGCACCCCTAAACCCGAATATGCCTCGTCAAGGCTATGAAACCGACAAGCTCAACTTTGCCCCGCGGCTCGGCCTGGTGATGTCGCTTACCTCGAAGACGATGCTGCGGCTGGCTGGCGGCATTTTCTACGCCAACAACGTAAACACCAATCAGTTTTCCGACGCACAGACCGGCGCGGATCCGTTCATCGTGCGCTTCACGCAGGTGATTGCCGGTTCGGAGCAACTTCCGCCCATTCGGACGCAGAGCCTGTTTCCGGCCCCGGCCCCAGGCGGCATCCCGGTTCCCAGCAGAACGAACCCTCCTGCGCCCCGATCGCTTGGCGAGAAGAAGTACCCGAGTCCCACAGTCTATCAATGGTCTGCCAGCCTCCAGCAAAGTTTGAGCTCGTACTGGTCACTGAGTATCGACTACCTGGGTTCGCACACCATTCGCAACCAGCAGTTTGTGGACCTGAACGCTCCGGAACTGCCGCAGGGAAACCTGGCGAATGTCTCCTTGCAGGACCGCCGCCGTTTCCCGCTCTGGGGCCAATGGCTGACCTGGGTGAACTGGGGCTACTCGAACTACAATTCAGGGACAATCTCGGTGCGGAACCGCGAGTGGCATGGCCTTACCCTGATGTCGAGCTTTATGTGGTCGAAGAACCTGAGTTCCAGCATCAGCCCCATCGCCAACGACAGGAACAATTTCGACTTTCGGCGTTGGGACATGTGGCGAGGGAAAGCGGCACTGACACCCGACTTCCGGTTCGTCAGCGCGTGGTCCTACCGGCTCCCCTTTGGCAAAGGGCTGAAATATGACATGAGCGGCATCCAGAACGCGGTGTTGGGCGGATGGACACTGAGCGGCATCACCGAGTTTGCCACAGGAGTCCCGCAAACGGTTCAGGATCTGGATAATAGCGGAACGGGCAACGGCAACCAGCACGCGGACCGGATCGCGGGCTGCGACGCCAACAATGCGCCGAAGGACCGGTTCCAGTGGTTCAACACCAGTTGCTTCGTGGCGCCTGCCTTCGGTACCTGGGGGAATTCCGGTCAGGGGATCATCAACGATCCCGGTATCAATTCCTGGAATACGACGCTTGCAAAGTCGTTTACGGTCCGGGAGGAGCACCGGCTGGATCTTCGGCTCGAGACCTACAACACGTTCAACCATACGCAATTTCAGGGCGCCAACTACACCCGGAACAATGCCAACTTCGGGCGCCTCACCGCGGCGCGGGCGGCGCGGCAGGTTCAGGTAGCTCTCTTCTACCGCTTCTAGCCGATGGGCGAACGGCGCGGCCTGTTCCGCAGGCTTCTGTTCTGGCTGCTGCTTGCCGCGCCTTACCCGCGGGCCGTCTGCGCCGATGTCGGCCCGTACCTGCAACGAGGACTGGAACTCGGGAAAAAGGGGCAGTGGGCCGATGCGTTGGCCGAGTTGCGGCAGGCCGTCACGCTCGCTCCGGGTTCCGCTGAGGCCCACTACAGCCTGGGAGTGGCCCTGTTTTGGACGCGCCAGTTTCCAGCGGCGCGCCTGGAGTTTGAGCATGCTCTCCGGCTCTCTTCGAAGCTCGCGGAAGCCCACTTCTTCCTGGGCCACGTTCTTGTCGAAAGCGGGGACCTCGACGGCGCCATCGCCCACTTCGACAAGGCACTTGAGTGCGGCGCGCGAAGCCCCGAGGTCTACCGTAGCCTCGGAAATGCTCTCTGGAAAGCCGGGGACCTCGGCGGCGCCATCCGGGCGTTCCGGGAGGCGGCACGCCTGCGCCCGGATTTCCTGGACGTGCGCAACAGTTTGGGGCTCGCCTTCGTCCAGGCGGGAGACTATGACGCGGCAGTGGCCGAATACCAAAGCCTCCTCGCAAGCTATCCGGACTATCAGCCGGCACTGAAGAATCTGGGGCTGGCTCTGATCCATTCCGGCGACGTGCGGTCAGCCGAAAAAGTGTACCGGAAGCTGGTTGCCGGTGCGCGCGACTTCACGGCGGAGTACAACCTGGGTGTCTCCCTCCGGGAGCAGGACAGGCTGGAAGAAGCGCTCCCTCACTTCCGGTCCGCCGTCGAACTCAAGCCCGACTATGGTGACGCTCATCTGGACTTAGGCAAGATGCTGTGGCAACTCGGACGGCTCGATGAGGCCGAGCAGGCTCTGCGGCGTGCCGTGTCTCTGAGGCACCCTTCCGAAAATGCATGGGTCGCGTTCGGCGGAGTGTTGAGCGCCCAGGGCAGCCTCCAGGGCGCCGTATCCGCTCTGCGGGAAGCCGTGCGGATCGCACCGGCTTCCCCGGAGGCCCACTACACTCTCGGGCTGGTTCTGCGCCGTCAGGGAAAGACCGAGGAAGCTGCCCGCGAGATGGCGCTCGCTGAAGCCCACCGCCGCGAGCGCGAATCCACGGAGGCCGCAATCGTGGCCACTTCCAGTGGAATCCGCTGTCTGGAGAAGGGAGACACCGAGGGAGCGGTTGGACATTTCACAGGAGCTGTGTCGCGCGCCCCTCAGTATGCGCCGGCACACTACCAGCTCAGCTTGGCTTTGCGAAAACTTGGCCGCCAGGAGCAAGCCGCCGCGGCGCTCCACACAGCCGAGACCCTCGATCCCGGATTACGCCTGAGCCGCTCGACGCTGGGGCCGAGAGCGTGGCTCCAGCGGCAACGCAGCGACCGGTAGCCCGATCGTTGCGAGGGGACTGACGTGGCAAGGGTGATAATTCGTTTCGCACCCTGCTCATTCAATGGGAGTTGCTGGCTTTGGGGCGCTCCCGGACGGGTTGACGCGCGGGCGGCGCGGGCAGAGGGATTCGTTTCGCAAGGGATTGATTCTATTGGACGCGGGTGTCGAAAAGTGTCGAATGGGCGGGTGGGCGTCGGGGTGGGAATTCGTTTCGCAAGGCGTTGATTCTGTTGGGCGCGGGGTGTCGAATAGTGTCGAATTGTGTCGAATGGAGCGGGTGGGCGCCGGGGGAATTCGTTTCGCAGTGCGTTGGTTCTGTTGGGCGCCAAGGTGTCGAATTGTGTCGAATGGGGCGGGTGGGCACCAGGGGGGAATTCGTTTCGCAGTGCGTTGGTTCTGTTGGGCGCAAGGTGTCGAATTGTGTCGAATGGGGCGGGTGGGCGCCGGGGGGGATTCGTTTCGCAGTGCGTTGGTTCTGTTGGGCGCAAGGTGTCGAATTGTGTCGAAGCGTCACGAGGGAGGAGGGCGTCGTATTCGGGGTGGGCGATGGCGGCGCAGGTCGATTGGACATAGTAGAAATCGCTTCCGGAGAAAAAAGAAAGGACCAGCGTCTCTTCCCTCTTGGCTGGGGAAAGACACACTGGTCCTGTCTACTGGGAGAGTATCACGAGTGGATCTCGGATGTCAAACCATGCATGGCCCGGGGCCACCCACGAGGATGAAAATATCGCGACGGTGTGCCGGTTGATGTAGCATGGGCACGCTTGGAGGTGAGCCGAGGCCGCTTTTTCAACTGGTGAACAACCCGAGTTTC
>JAEUQD010000552.1 GCA_016789925.1 Bryobacterales bacterium
CCGTGGAGATCGAACTGGTACGCGCCTCACAGCCCCTGACAGCGATGGTCCCGCTACGCCAACTGAGCCCCCGCTTCACGCGGCTGGAGGAACGTGTTCTGAGCGTGGTTCTCCTGGTCCTGATGCCCGTCCTGGCGCTGCTGCTGGGTCTGGCGGCGGCCGCCATCCGGATCCGCGATCCGCAGGCGTGGATGCTCCTGCTGCTGATGGTGGCCTTTCCACAACTGGTCCAGACGGAAGTGACGGCTCTCGGACCCTGGGCCTACGCGTTCGGTCAGATCAGCCGGCTCTTCATGTTGGCTTTGCTGCCGGCGGCGCTGGTGCTGTTTGCGACTTACTTCGCCGAGAGGCTGCGGCTGGATGTGAAGACACCGTGGCTCAAATGGGTCTTGATCGGTCCCGCGACGGCGCTGGGGCTGCTGTTGACGGCGATTCACGCAATCAGGCTGTTTGACCTTGCGGCGCTGGGCTGGCTCCAACGCTTGATTCCGATCCTGAACCCTTTGTCCCTGGCGTTCGTGTTTGCGTCGATCACCTACTTCTTCATCATGTTGACCCTGAAATACACGCAGACCGGGCAACGGGACGTGAAGCGGCGGTTGCGGCTGCTGCTGGCCGGCACGCAGGTGGCGCTGGGTCCGCTGTTTGTGCTGATTGTGCTGAGCCTGGTGCTGCAACGGCCGGTGCTCGAGTTGGCGCCCGGATGGCTCCTGACGATTTGCCTGCTGGCGCTGGTGCTGTTCCCGATCACCTTCACCTATGTGATTGTGGTGCACCGCGCCCTGGACCTCCGGGTCGCAATCCGCCAGGGCATTCAGTACGCTCTGGTCCGAAGCGGGGCGACCTTACTGATCGGCGCACTGGCGATTGGCGTGTACCTGGGAATGTTCGGCCTCGTGAAGAGCAGTGGCTTGGACGGACGGCGGGCGTTCGAATATGGAGTGGCCGCCACCGCTGCCATCTTCCTGCTCGATCGGCTGCGCGTGCGGTTCGCGCAGTGGATCGACAAACGCTTCTTCCGGAGCGCTTATAACGCGGAGCGGCTGTTGACGGAGGCGTCGGAACAACTGCGCACGATCATAGAGCCGGTGTCGCTGCTGTCCACCTTGGGCAAGAGCATCGCCGAGCATCTCCATGTGCCGCGCCTCGCCATTCTGCTGGCCAATGGCGCCGAGTACCGGCCGGCGTATGCGCTGGGATTCGAGAGTGAGCCGGACCTTTCGTTTAACGCGAATGAGGCGACGGTCAAGAAGCTACAGCAGTCGCCTGAACCGGCACGGGTGTACTGCGACGACGAAACCAGTTGGGTGTGGCGCACGCCGGAAATGACCGACTCGGAACGCGCCAAGCTGGCCAAGCTGGAAACTCAGTTGATTCTTCCCCTGGTGGTCAAGGAGAAGCTGATCGGGTTCATCAGCCTTGGCCAGAAGAAGAGCGAGGAGCCCTATTCAGGGTCGGATTTGCGGCTGCTGCGATCGCTGGCGACCCAATCGGCGCTGGCGCTGGAGAATTCCCAGTTGACGGCGGCATATGCCAATGAAGCGGCACAGCGCGAGAAGTTGAACCGCGAGCTCGAGATCGCGCGGGAGGTCCAGGAACGGCTGTTCCCGCAAACCCTGCCCACCGTCGCCGGGTTGGATATCGCGGGCGGGTGCCGGCCGGCGTTGGTTGTCGGCGGCGACTATTACGACTTTCTGGAACTGCCCGGTGGCAAGTTGGGCATCGTGATCGGAGATGTGTCGGGCAAGGGAATCGCCGCCGCGCTCCTGATGGCGAGCTTGCAGGCTTCGGTTCGCGGGCAACGGATGAACGAAGGGCAACCGCTCAGTGCTGTCATCGCGTCCGTCAACTCGCTCATCTACGAGTCGTCCACCTCGTCGCGGTATGCCACCCTCTTCTACGCGCACTATGATCCGCAATCGCGCGAGATGGTGTATGTGAACGCAGGCCACAACCCGCCGCTGCTCCTGCGCGCCGGGGGATCCGTGGAGCCGCTGGACAAGGGAGGAACGGTTGTCGGCCTGCTGCCGAGGTTTCCGTATCAACAGGGGCAAGTCAGGCTCGAGTCCGGCGATCTGCTTGTGGCCTTCACCGATGGCGTGAGCGAGGCACAGAATCATGCGCACGACGAATGGGGCGAGGATCGGCTGATACAGGTGGTTCGTGAAGCGAACGGCCTGAGCGCAAGCGACCTGATTCCGCGCATCCTCGCGGCCGCCGACGAATTCGTCGCCGGCGCGCCCCAGCACGACGACATGACGTTAGTGATTGTACGCGTGCGGTAATCTTACTCGAAGTACCGCTTAAAGATCAGGCAGCCGTTGGTTCCGCCGAACCCAAAGGAATTCGACAGCGAATAGTCGATCTTCATGGGCCGTGCCTTGTGCGGAATGAAGTCCAGGTCGTTGCCCTCGCTGGGACTATCGAGATTAATCGTCGGCGGAGCGATCTGGTCGCGCATGGCCAGCACCGTGATCCCTGCCTCCAGTCCGCCCGCGCCGCCCAACAAATGACCGTGCATCGACTTCGTGGAACTGATGGCAAGTTTGCTGGCATGCTCGCCGAAGCAGCGCTTCAGCGCGATGGTTTCCAGGCGGTCGCCGATTTCCGTCGACGTAGCGTGCGCGTTGACGTAGTCGATCTTGTCGGGTGTGATCGCGGCATCGCGCAGCGCCCGCATCATCACGCGGTAAATACCATCTCCGTCTTCCGCCCCGGACGTGATGTGATACGCGTCGGCCGACATCCCATAGCCCACCACTTCGGCCATGATCGGCGCGCCCCGCCGCTTGGCGAATTCGAGCTCTTCCAGGATCAGAATGCCCGCGCCTTCGCCCACGATGAAGCCGTCGCGGTCCTTGTCCCACGGGCGGCAGGCGCGCTGCGGTTCGTCGTTGCGCTGCGAGAGCGCCCGCATGGCCGCGAATCCGCCCACCCCCAGCGGCGTGATCGACGCTTCCGCGCCGCCGCAGATCATGATGTCCGCCTCAGACCGTTGAATAATCCGGAAGGCGTCGCCAATCGCATGCGTCGACGTCGCACAGGCCGTCGCGACCGCCGAATTGGGCCCCTTCGCATTCGTCCGGATCGACACAAAGCCCGAGGCCAGATTGATGATCGTCGCCGGAATGAAAAAGGGCGAAATACGGTCCGGCCCCTTTTCAAGCAGGATCTTGTGTTCGCGTTCGATGATCTCGAACCCGCCAATCCCGCTGCCGATATACACCCCGGCGTTCTCCGACCATTCGTCGGTGATCTTCAGGTTCGCTCCCTGGATTGCGAAATCCGTGGCGGCGATGGCGAAGTGGATAAAGCGGCCCATCTTCCGGGCCTCTTTCCGGTCGATCCAATTCAGCGGATCGAATCCCTTGACCTCACCCGCGATCCGGCAATTGAATTTGGACGCATCGAAATGGGTAATCGGGCCAATCCCGTTTTCGCCCGCACGGCAGGCTTGCCAGGTGGCCTCCGGGCCTATTCCCAGGGCGGAAACCATTCCCACCCCGGTGACTACAACTCTGCGGTTCAATACTGAGTCTCCGTTCTAATTGTCCCCCGAAGCGGGGACTTGGACGAGCGCTCGCCTATTTCTCGCCCTTCTTCGCCTTGATGTAGTCGATAGCGTCTTTCACGCTGGCAATCTTCTCGGCGTCTTCATCCGGGATGTCCAGTTCGAACGCTTCTTCGAAAGCCATCACAAGTTCGACCAGGTCCAGCGAATCGGCTCCGAGATCGTCCTGAAACGACGCGGTATCATCCACCTGAGCTTCGTCGACGCCTAGCTGCTCGACGATGATCTGCTTCACCTTCTGTTCAATCGCCATTTGTCCTCCCCTTGGGGCGGCGCGTGGCTTGCGCTGGCGCGCACACAATTTCCGGCGCGCCCGAGGCCCACAAACTTTCGAGTCTAGCCATGGAGAGAGGCTGGACGCAACTATGGGGTGTTGGAACAGACCGTTAAACTGGAGTCATGGGGCTTGCGAACCGGATTCTATGGGCGGCTTGGGTGGCTTCGGCGGCCTCGGGCCAAGACCAGCGGCTGGTCCCAATTCTCGAACGATTGAGCGAAGAAGCGGCCGTTTTTGCCCAAAGCGCTCCGCGCGTGATCGCCGAGGAGCGGCTCCTCCACCGGGGCGAGAAAGCCCCCGCTTTTAAATTGAAGCTGCGGGCAGGCGAAAAAGCCGTACAGGGCGATTTTCCCTACATCGAGCGTGAAATCATCTCCGAGTACGGCTTCGGCGTCTTCAAGGACAAGCCGGACTCCCTGCGGGAATTCCGCCAGGTCCTGCGGGTCGACGGCAAAGAGGCGAAAGGCGC
>JAEUQD010000629.1 GCA_016789925.1 Bryobacterales bacterium
TCTAAAGGCGATGGGTGTGAAGATCATCTCCAGCACAGCGAACTCGCCGGAGGAATGGCCGGAATACCGGCGGCGCGGGTTCGACGCCATCCTAACCGACGAGCCTTCGGCAGTGATGCGCTTTCTCGGATCGGCATCGAAGAGATAGCTGTCCGGAACCGAGCCTCTGTAACGCGGACCTTTTCGGACCTTCTTCTCAGGCCTTTACTTTCTATCCGCACCGATGATAATATGCGCCACAACGATGAAAAGAGCCCTCGCTTGCCTCTTTCTACTTGCCGCCACGTTACCCGCGCAGGTGCTGCCCGTGGGCACCGTGGACGGAACCGTCAAGGACACAACCGGTGGGGCAGTTCCGGCCATTCCCGTCACCTTGACCAACGTAGATACGAATCAGGTCCGAAACGCCACCACGAATGAGAGTGGATATTTCTTCTTCCCGCTTGTGAATCCAGGCCGCTATGAGGTCTCCACGGAGAAGTCTGGATTTAAGAAGGGAACTCAACAGATCGTGGTTCGGACCGGTATCCGTTCCACGGCGGATTTCGTCTTGGAGGTCGGCCAGGTCACCGAACAGGTTCGAGTAACAGCGCAAGGCGCGCTGCTCGAAACCTCCACTGCGTCAGTCAGCCGGAACGTGCAACAGCGTGTCATCACCGACGTCCCGCTGCTCGGGCGCAATGTGCTCATGCTCATCAACCTGGCGCCCGGCGTTACCAACAACGCGCCCACCAGCAACACAACCGGCTTGATCGATATCGACTCGGTGTCCTATACCTCGGCTTCCGGAGCCAACAACCGGACCAATGAGTTCCTGATGGACGGGATACCGAATAACGTCTCCGACCGTGTCGCCTACATTCCCGGTGTCGATGCCGTCGAGGAGTTCACGGTCCAGACCAACGCGCTCGACGCCGAATACGGACACGGCGGCGGCATGTATGTGAATCTCACGACCAAGGGCGGCACCAACGAGTTCCACGGCAACCTCTACAACTTCTTCCGCAACGACAAGCTGAACGCCAATACCTTCTTCGGCAATAAGAACAGAAATCCGCGCTCGGTGTTCCGGTTCAACCAGTTCGGCTTGACCGCCGGCGGTCCCGTCCTGATTCCGAAAGTATTCAACGGCAAGAACAAGCTTTTCTGGTTTTTCAACTTCGAAGGGCTTCGCCAGCGAACACCGCTGGCTTACCGGTTCACGACGCCCACCGAACTGCAACGCCAGGGCGACTTTTCGCAGACCCTCAACGCCGCGGGAGTGCCGTTCCAGATTGCCGACCCGCTCACCACAACGCCCATTGCGGGTGGTCGCTACACACGCACGCTGTTTCCGCAGGGGAGAATCCCGGCCAGCCGCATCAGTCCGATCACGCGCAATATTCTGGCCCGCTATCCCAACCCCACCTCGCTCGGCGACGCGTTCACTAACGCCAACAACTATTACGCGGAAGTGCCCGCTCCCTACGACGGTGAGAACTACTCGCTCCGCATGGATCCCAATCTCGGCGCGCATCGTCTCTTCGTTCGCTGGTCCCAGAACCAGGGCTTTCCCGGCACGCCCACTCCCTGGGACATCGGGGGCAAGGGCATCGGCGAATTGGAAGGGAACAACCGCGCGCAAACCTCCATCGGTTTGAGCGATGCCTATCTGATCTCACCAACCCTGGTCATCACTGGCCAGGTCGGGTTCACCCGTTGGACCCAGCAGGGCATCCACCCCGAGTTCGACCAGACCAGCCTGGGTTTCTCGCCCAACCTCGTCAACGCGATGCAGCAGCGCATCTTCCCCCGCGTCAACAACTCCGACATCTATTACATCGGGACTTCCGAAGGACGCTGGTTCGAACACACGAATACGTTCTCGGCCAACATCGGCGCGACCAAGATCGCCGGTAGCCACAACATGAAATGGGGCTACCAGATGCAGGTCAAGCAGAACAACTCCCAGGGCGCGAACCGCCCGGCGGGCGACTATACGTTCAATCGCGGCTTCACCCAGCCCGACCCGTTCCAGGCCGGCAATAACCTCGGCCACGGCGTGGCCAGCATGCTGCTCGGCACTCCGGCATCCGGTTACCTTAGCTTGAACGCCGCCACCGCCACACAGTCTCCCTTCCATGGCTTGTATTTCCAGGACGACTATAAGGTCACCTCGAAGCTAACCCTCAACCTCGGCCTCCGGTACGACCTGATGCTGGGCACCACCGAGCGTTACAACAGGAACACTCTCGGGCTCGACTTCAAGGTCGCCAATCCGATTGAACAGGCCGCCCGCGCCGCCTACGCCGCCAATCCGATCCCGGAACTGTCGCCCGCCAATTTCAACGTACGCAGCGGCATCATCTTCGCCACCGAAGACAACCGCCGCAATGTCGTGGCCGACAAGAAGAACTGGCAGCCGCGCATTGGCGTCGCCTATCGTCTCGGTCCCAGCACAGTATTGCGCGCCGGCGCGGGAATCTTCTACTCCGTCTGGTGGCAGCCCTTCGTCAGCCTGACGGGCTTCACGTCGCAAACCGACATGATCTCCACGCTCGACGGAGGACTCACCCCCGCCGATACCATCGGCAACCCATTCCCCGGCGGGTTCACCCCACCCACCGGGTCCAGTGCTGGACTGAGGACGTTCCTCGGCAACGCCCTCTCGTTGTACGCCTACGAACGCAAGAACATCCGCAACAATCGCTGGAGCTTCGGCTTCCAGCATGCCATCACCAGTGACCTTCAGGTGGAGATCAACTACGTCGGCCAGAGCGCCAGCAACCTGCTGGTCAGTTCCGGCGCCGGTGACAGTGGCCGAACCATCAACAACGCCTCCAACGGGACCGGTGGCGCCTTCGACCAACGGTATTTCTCGCTGGGCTCCCGCCTCAATGCCCGCATCCCCAACCCGTTCCTCGGCCTGATCCCGCAGCCGAGCGCCCTGGCGGGTTCCACCATCACGGTGTCGCAGTTGTTGAACCCCTTCCCTCATTTCCTCGGCATCAACCACGTCCGCGAGATGGGCGGCACCAGCAACTACCATTCACTCCAGGCTGGCGTCAATCATCGCCTCAAGAACGGGCTCACCGTTCAACTCGCCTACACCTTCTCCAAGCAGTTAGAGAAGCTTCGCTATGTCGAGACGAGCGATCCTGAAATGACCCAGATGATCGGCCAGTTCGACAACCCCCATCGCGTCTCTTCGGCGATCATCTATGAACTGCCGTTCGGCGAACGCCGCCAATGGAAGACCAATGTTCGCGCCGTTGACAAGATCATCGGCGGCTGGCAATGGAGCGCCATGTATATCTACCAGACCGGCCAGGCCGTGGCGCTACCCGCCAACTCCGTAGCCACCGGCACCAGCCCCGAGATCGACAACCCCACCATCGACCGCTGGTTCAACGGCGCCTC
>JAEUQD010000631.1 GCA_016789925.1 Bryobacterales bacterium
ACCGATCGCCGCGCGGATCTCATCGGCGGTCTCCCCCGCGATCACCTTCGTTCCGATCATGCGCCAGTTGTGGTCATAGGGATTGCCTGCCCCCACATGCGCTTTCTGCATGACGATCTCGGTCTTCGAACCCGTCAAATCGGGCAGGCGCTTGATCTTCGCCAGATCGCCGCCCACGGTCACCGCACAGGTCGCGAGACAGATCGAGCACGATGCGCCGGCCGTCACGAATCCTGCCTCGGCGCCGGTCAGTTCCGCGAGCCTCGCCCCGACTCTCTTCTGCAAGTCGTTAATCGCGACAAAGTGCTGCGCCGCGTCGTCCATCGCGCGCTTCACCTCGGGTTCCATCAGCGTACCTCCGAGCGTCGTGAGGGTGCCGTACGCATTGATGAAAGTCCGTACGCCCAATTTCTTGTAGACGGACTCTGTTGGCTGTGTCGGTGCGGCGGAGGCCGCCTCGGCGGCTAACGGTAGGGCGAGCCCGGACTGCAACAAGCGGCGGCGATTTAAAGCGGGATTAGTTTTCATGATGGGTTCTTCAGAAAGCAAGATCCTATCAACTACAGCGCTTGTTTGCCAAGCCTATAGTGTTTTCGCGCAGCGGAAGCCCACATCGGGGCGGGCCTGGCGAGCGGGGAGGGCGTCCCAGGAATAGGTAGTGGCTTCCAACAGCCGGTTCTGAAACGAACCACCTTTGACAACAAACCAGTCATCCTGGATCATGCCGTGCTGGCGCAGCGTTTCGGCGCTCGGTTCGCGCTCCGTGGCCACCCATTCGGCGGCATTGCCGGTCATCTGCCAAGCCCCCTCCGGGCTCAGTCCTGCGCGATAGGCGTTCACACCCACGACGTGCGACCACGTGTCCTTCGGGTTGTCGGCAACATTGGCACGGCTGGGGTCGGCTTCGTCGCCCCAGGCGAAGATCCCTCCCGTCTTTCCCCTGGCGGCCCGCTCCCACTCCTGCTCGGTGGGCAGGCGCTTGCCCGCCCAGCGGGCAAAAGCAGCCGCGTCTTCGTAGATCACATTTACTACGGGGCTTTCCGGCCTGTCGAGGAGAAACCCTGGGGGCAGAGCGCGTCCCGTCGCCCGGCAAAACCGTTCGTAGTCTTCATTGGAGACCTCAGTGAGATCGATCAGGAATGCCGGCAACGTCACCGGCTGTTTATGCTTTCCGAAGAGGAACGTTCCGCCCGGCACCAGCACCATGTCTCCGGCCTCGTGCTCGACAATTTGCCGCGCAGGCGCCGGTTTTTCCCACTTGATCCACGCAAACGAAGCGGTGGCCGCGATCGCGATTATAGCTGCCGCACCCAGCCAGAGTCGCGTCAGATTGGGACGTTGCCTGCGCTTCGCAGGCGCAGCCCCGCCGGCCAGCCACGCTTCGAGAGTTTCGACGATAGGGTCGAACAGCGGGATGCGCTCTGCGACGGCCTTCCTGGTGCAACCGGCCACCAGGTTCACGATCTCATCGGGCACGCCCAAGGGCGCCAGTTTCTCAACGGGCACCGGTTCGTGCAGCACCGCATAGAAGACGCGCTCCATCGTGTCGGCTTCAATGGCGCGCTGACCGCTGAGCAACTCGAACATCAGGACGCCGAAGGAATAGACGTCCGAGGCCGGCAGCGGCGGCTGGGCGGCGAGGGTCTCCGGCGCCATATACTGCGGAGTCCCGACGGTCATCCCCGTGCGCGTCAGCGTCCCGGTTTTGGTTTTGGCGATGCCGAAGTCCATCAGTTTGACCCGGCCTTTGGCGTCGAGATGGACGTTGTCCGGTTTGATGTCGCGGTGGATAATGCCCTGCCGGTGGACATGGCGCAGCGCGCGAGCCAGCTGCAGGCAGATGTCCACGCGTTCGCGCAGCGGCTTGGCCTCGGCTGACCGGATCACCTCCTTCAAGGTCTGGCCCACCAGATACTCCATCACCAGGTAGGGCCGCCCTTGCTCCTCGCCGTAGTCGTAGGTGGTGATGATGTTGTCGTGCGAAATGCCGCTCGACACCTTGGCCTCGAGCAGAAAGCGGGTCCGCATCTGATCGTCCCGTGCCCCCTGCTCGGTCAGTATCTTCAGCGCCACTGTCCTGCCCAGCACTGTATCGGTGGCGCGGTAGACTTCCGACATGCCGCCGCCGAGGTATTCCAAGACCTCGTATTTGCCGATTTGAGTTCCTGCCTGCAACATCCCAGATCCTTATCGGCCGTTTGCCCCGTGACATACTGTCTGAAGTAACGTCCCGCGCCAATGCATCCCATTGACTGGCTGGTTCTCGCCGGCTCTATCCTCTTTATCGTTTTCTACGGTCTCTACCGGTCGCGCAATACGACGACCACGGACCAGTACCTGCGCGCCGGCAAGACCATGCCGTGGTACGCGATGGCGCTGTCGATCATGGCGACGCAGGCCTCGGCGATTACCTTCATCTCGACAACCGGACAGGCCTATGCCGATGGGTTACGCTTCGTGCAGTTCTACTTCGGCCTGCCGCTGGCGATGATTTTGGTCTCGGCCTTTGTGGTGCCCGTGTTCCACCGCGCCAATGTCTACACGGCCTACGAGTACCTGGAACAGCGATTCGACGCCAAGACCCGGGCCCTGGTCTCGGTGATCTTCCTGATCCAACGCGGACTGGCCGTTGGCGTCGCGCTGTACGCGCCCGCCATTGTGCTGACGGTCATCCTCGGGTGGCCCGACGCATTCACGACGGCGTTCATGGGTGTGGTGGTGGTGGTCTACACGACGATCGGCGGCATCAAGGCGGTCACGTGGACCGACTTCCAGCAGATGCTGATCATGTTCGCCGGGCTGTTTGTTTCGCTGGGGATGGTGCTGTATCTACTGCCGCCCGAACTGTCGGTGTACGACGCGTTCCGGCTGGCCGGGGCGGCCGGACGGTTGAACGCCGTGGTGACCTCGTTTGATTGGAACGACCGGTACAACCTCTATAACGGACTGCTGGGAGGGATGTTTCTGGCGCTGGCCTATTTCGGTTGCGACCAGTCGCAGGTGCAGCGCTACCTGACCGGGAAATCCATCGCGCAGTCGCGCATTTCGCTTCTCTTTAATGCGGTGGCGAAGATTCCGATGCAGTTCTTCATTCTGACCGTGGGTGCGCTGGTTTTCGTCTTTTACACGTTCGAGAAACCGCCGGTCACCTTTCACAGCCAGGAACAGATGAAACTGGAGCAGTCGGCGGAGTACGCCGGGGTACAAGCGCAGTTCGACCAGGCTTTCCAAGCGCGGCGCGAGGCCGCGCGCGCATTCCTGAACGGTTCGAAGACAGCGGCGGACTACCGCCAAACCCAGTTGCAGTTCGAATCGGTGAAGCAGAAGGCCTCGCCGGCCAACGATACCAACTACGTCTTCCTCAGCTTTGTGATCAGGTACCTGCCGGTGGGGGTTGTCGGACTCATCCTGGCGGCCATCTTCGCGGCCGCCATGTCGACTATCTCCGCGGAGATCAATTCGCTGGCCACGGTGAGCGTGATCGACGTCTACCGGCGCTTTCTGCGGCCGGGGCAGAGCGATCCGCATTATCTCAACGCTTCGCGGGCGTTCACTATTTTCTGGGGAGCGTATGCGGTGGTTACGGCGCGCTATGGACGGTCGCTGGGGTCGCTGATTGAGGCGGTGAACATGTTGGGATCGTTCTTCTACGGGGGACTGCTGGGCGTCTTCGTGCTGGCGTTCTTTTTCCCGCGCGTGCGCGGCACGCAGGCGTTCGCGGGCATGTTGATCGGCGAAGCCGCCATCTTCACCGCTCACTGGCTCACCAATATCTCGTTTCTCTGGTACAACGTGATCGGCGCGGTGGTTGTTGTCGTGTCGGCCTCGGCGCTCTCGGTTGCCTCTCCAGCCAAGGCCGAGCAACACTGATAGTTGAGCTATGTTCTCAACCAAGCGGCTCTTACAGACCCTCTGCGCCGGCGTGATGCTGCTGGTGGCGGAGAATGCCGTCTTGATTGCGGAAATGTGGTACTCAAACCGGAACCTGCGCGCGATTCAGTATCAGCTCGGCATTATGCAGGACGACATGCAGCACGTCCGGCAGGACGTTGAGGCCAATGCCGAAGCGCTGGAGTATCTCACCAGCATGCTGGAAGAGCAGCAGGGCACGCGTTAGGCGCGCAGCTTTTCCCGGTGCGCCCACACCTTTTCGAATGCGGCTGCGTATTGGGCCATAAGTTCATCGGCGGGCGCGCTGAACAAGGGCAGGCGAATGGCGGTCTTGTTGACCTGCTCGCAACCAGGTAAGCGGTCCGGCACGTCGGGCGCATGGTGCCACCACTTGGCTTCCCGATAGAGGGTGAACTTGTGCTGCTCAGGATAAGGCGCGGCGGCTGCGCGCACGCCCTCGGCCTGGAGCGCCTTCACCAGCGCTTCCTTCGGGAAGCCCGCCCTGGCTTCGTCGAAGAAGAGAATATTGCCGGACCAGTGCACGCGGTCGGTGTCCTTCCGGCGCTTCTGTTCGCTGAGCCCCGGCAAGGCTGTCAGGCGTTCGTTCAACTGGCGGGTCTGCGACACAACGATCTTGTTGTTGGCGTCCAGCTTCTTCAATTGCTGCCGGGCGATAGCGGCGGCGATGGGATGGATGCGGAACTTGGGTCCGAAGCCCGTGTCGTGATATTTCCGGTACGCGCTGGCGGCGCCGAACGAGGCGGGTAAGTCGTAGTTGCCGAACGCGGTGGCGCGCTCCCACTGTTCGCGCGTAGTGTAGACACCCATTCCACCCTCGACCGCGGGCAATACCTTGCTGAGCTGATAGCTATACATTCCCATCGTGCCGAGCGTGCCAAGCTGCTTTCCTTGGAACCGCGCGCCATAGGATTGCGCCGCGTCTTCCAGCACGAGCAGTCCCTTCTCCCTAGCGAAGTCCTGCACGGCGTCCATGTCGCAGGGCAGCCCCCAGGAATGCATCACGACGAGCGCCTTGGTACGTTTGGTCAACACGCGGCGTGCATGGTCCACATCGAAGGTCGCGGTATCGGGCC
The DNA here is from genome assembly GCA_016789925.1 of Bryobacterales bacterium. Classification (GTDB taxonomy): domain Bacteria; phylum Acidobacteriota; class Terriglobia; order Bryobacterales; family Bryobacteraceae; genus JADLDI01. The sequence goes on from JAEUQD010000631.1 coordinate 4,986, forward strand.
GGATGTCGACGAACACCGGCACCAGGCCGAAGAATCGCATCGGCACAATGGTGGCCGACGCGGTGTAGCTGGGAACCAGAATTTCCGAGCCCGGCTCCAGATCGAGTGCGAAGAACATCGACATCAGGGCGCTGGTGCCGTTGCAGTGGGCTTTGGCGTGGTCCACCTTCAGATAGCGTTTGGTTTCGTCTTCGAGCAGCGGAATCTCCTGGTAGAAGCGGTTGTTCTCCAGCAGTTCGGCAACGACGGTTCGCTCTTCCGCGCCGTACTTGGGCCACTTGGCGATGGCGTTGTGCTGCTCGGCGGGTACGGTGACGGTCTTGGGACCTCCATCGATCGCAAGCGCCTCCAGGCGCACTGCCGCCGCGGCGGTGGCGGCTGCACCGACAAACATCCGGCGAGTGGTTTCGCTCATGACTCCGATTATCGGCCAATTCACCGCACGCGGGCGGGACCACGAAACACGGCGTTGAGAAACATCAAATTCATGCCGTCGAGATAAGCGCGAAAATTCGGGTCGGCGGTGAAGCCAACCACCCAGCCGCGGCCACGGCGCTGGGCCACCGCCAGCGGCTTGCGCGCCAGAAGGCGGCGGTTCTCGTCCCACAGGTAGCCGGAGGCGAGCAGGTCAGTGGGTCCGAGAAACACGGCGGCATTGGTGCCCTGGTCAATGCGGATGGGTGTATAGACAGCGCGCCCGGTCACCATGGCGTTGACGGTGGAGGCCACGCCGGCCGTGAGCCAGTGGTCGGGATCGGTCTGGGCCTTGACCAGCACACCGGCCACAGTGTCGGGCCGCGGGGTTTCCGGTTGGATCGCCTTGTCGTAGTCGGCTTCGGTGGCCAGGAAGGTGCCGGGAGTGCGCGTGCCTTCATCGGTCTTCTTCGCTTCTTTCTCCGGCTTCGGCAGATCTTCCTGCTGGATCGTGAGCAGACCTTGTTTGGGGTCGAGCAGGGACGACACCGCCTCGTCGAGAGCGATCAAGGTTCCTCCGGTGTTCGACACCCAGTCGCCCAGCCGCGTGCGCAGCGCAACCGGATAGGTACCGTTGGGCAGAACAATCACTTGGAATCGGGACAGGTCCGCGGCGCCCAGGGTGGTCAAGCGAATGGGCGTGGTCGGGTAGTTGTATTGCCGCTCCAGGACGAAGCGCGTGTGGCCAGCCGAAGCGGTGTTCACCGACTGGTCCCAGGCGATGGCCACCGACGGGCGCTTCACCGCGAACACGTGGCGCGAACCGAAGTTCACACCTTCTTGCACCCAACCGGAATTGGTGGCCACTACATCGGCGCCGGACCGCTTTGCGAGGTCCACAATCTTGTCGTGAATCGAGGCGTCGTTCTCCTTCACGCGGATGATGAGCGTGCCGCGAGGATACGTGCGGTCGCCTTGTTTGAACGCTTTGTCCGTGGTGTGGACGCGGACGTTGGCACGCAGAGCCGCGGTTAGGAGCCGAGCGGCACCCTGCGTTCCCCAGGGCGCCAGATAGGCCAGTTCGGCTTTGCCGCTGACACTGCCGGCGGTTACGGAGCCAGCCTGCAGGCGCGGATACGATCCGGCGGTCACCTGCCGGTTGCTCACGAGTTCGACGTTGAACAGCAGCGGCAGCGACCATCCAGTAATGTCATAGATCTCGTCCGGCAGCTTCTTACGGCGCAACCGCTCCTGCTCCTTCAGGAACGGTTCTTCCATATTCACCTGGGGATCGAGCAGCGTCCGCACCATGCGTTTCATGGGCTGGTTCAAGGGGATCAGATAGCGGTCGGGTGCGCGGTAGACCTCGATGCCCTGGTCCGCCAGCAGTTGCGCCAGTTTGTCG
>JAEUQD010000689.1 GCA_016789925.1 Bryobacterales bacterium
ACGGAGCAAGCAGGTGAGACGTTCGGAAGCGGCTGTTTCCAACGACGGGGCCAAGCGGCGGATGGTCGGGTTTTCGATGAGTTGGGCGATGTCGAGATTGAGGCGCGCGGCCGAGAGGGAATCGCCGCCCAGTTCGAAAAAATCGTCGTCAATACCGATGACGTCGAGGTCGAGAGCCTCGCGCCAGGCAGCGGCCAAACGCTGCTCCGCGCCGGTACGTGGCGCGATGAACACCGCGTCGAGTTCGGGCCGGCGGCGGTCAGGCAGAGGCAAGGCGTTGCGGTCCACCTTGCCGTTGGCATTCAACGGAAGCTTGTCGAGGACGAGGAACGCGGCGGGGACCTGGTGGGGGTCGAGCTTGTCTCGTAACCAGGCGCGGAGGGCGGTGACAGTGAGATGCGCACCCGGGCGCGGAACGACGCAGGCGATGAGCCTGGGTTCGGCAGTGGCCGCGGTGTCAAGGCGCAGGGCGCATTCAGCGACAGCGGGAGCCTGTTGCAGTTGGGCTTCGACAACGGCGAGGTCCACCCATTGGCCGCGGATCTTGACGCGGCTGTCGAGGCGGCCGAGGTGTTCGAGACAGCCATCGGGGCGCAGGCGGCCGAGGTCGCCGGTGCGATAGATGCGGGAACCGTTGCCGCAATCGTGAAAAGAGCGGGCCGTGAGGTCCGGACGCTGCCAGTAGCCTTGGGCGAGGAAACGGCTGCGGACGGCGATCTCGCCGGTTTGGCCGGCAGGAAGCGGATGGCCGGCTTCGTCGACGACGGTGACGTGCATGTCGGGCACCGGATAGCCGATGGGCAGGAGGTCACCGGCGAGGGTGGTGTCGTGAGTGACGAAGTACTGGCGGCAGATACCGGTTTCCGTTGTGCCCAGCCCATTGACGAGCACGCAGGTTTTCGGGAAATGGCGGCGGAAGAGATCGACGTCGTTGAGGGCGGCGCGGTCGCCTTCCAGGCGGATGACTCTGACGGAGGGGAAGTGGCCGCCGGCCGCGCAGAGTTGGCGAAAGAGGCTGGGGACGGAATGCCACATGGTCAATTCGTTTTCGCGGACCCAGCGGGCGAGGGATTGTGGAGAGGAGTGGCGGGGGTCGAAGGGGAAGACAGCAGCGCCGTTGAGCAGGGCGCAGAACATGCTGGAAACGGCGCCGCTGAAGGCGGGAGTTTGGAGGAGCGTGAGACGGTCTTCGGGAGTGATTTGGAGACTGTTGGTGTAACGCAGGATGTTGTGCATCACGTTGCGATGGATGTCGACGACACCCTTGGGTTCGCCGGTGGAACCGGAGGTGTAGTAGATGTAGGCGGGGCGGTCAGGCGAGGCGGGGAGGTCAGGATTGGTGGCGGGAAAGCGATCGAGTTCGGCGAGGTCCGCGACGAGGACCGGACAGTGGAGAGAGGGTTGAGGGCGGTCAGAGAGGATGAGGTTGGGGTGGATGGATTCGAGCAGGGGCGCGAGGTGGGGTTCGAGCGGGACGTAGATCCTGGAGGCTTTCAGGCAGCCGAGAATGCAGGCCAGCACGGCGAGTCCCTGGCCGGCGAGGATGGCCACGGTTTCCTCGCGCGCGTCGCGGTGGGAAAGAATCGCATGGGCGATGCGGTTGGCGAAGCGGTTCAACTCGGCGTAAGTGACGCGTTGACCACCGGCGAGGGCAGCGAGGCGTTGAGGATACAATGCGGCCAGCGCTTCGAAGCGCTGGTGGATGGGCACATCGATGTTCATTGACAGGTCTCCCATCCGGTATGTCTAATGATAAGTCGCCCATGAAATCCGCGGATCGCGTACTGGCGCTGCTGTGTTTCATGGCGTTGATCACCTATCTGGACAGAATCTGCATCTCGGTGGCGGGGCCGAGGATCCAGGAGGAGCTCGGCATCGGCCCGGCGGAGTGGGGATGGGTGGTGGGTGCGTTCGCGCTCGCCTATGGGCTGTTCGAAGTGCCGAGCGGCTGGTGGGGCGACCGTGTGGGCGCGCGCGGCCCGCTGACGCGAATCGTCGCGTGGTGGTCGGTGTTCACCGCGCTCACGGGAACGGTTTCGAGCCTCGGGCCGCTGGTGGCGGTGCGATTTCTGTTTGGGGCGGGCGAGGCGGGCGCATTCCCGATCGCGTCGGCGAGCATCGCGCGATGGTTTCCGGCGGAGGCGCGAGCCAAGGCGTTCGGGTGGATCTGGATGACCAGCCAGTTAGGAGGCGCAGCCGCGCCGCTGTTAGTAGTGCCGATCCAGTTGCATTTCGGCTGGCGGGCCTCGTTCTTCGTGTTTGGAGCGTTGGGGATTGTCTGGAGCGTGGCGTGGTTCAGCTTGTATCGGGACAAGCCGGCGGAGAGGCACGCGGCGGATTGGCGCGGACTGCTGGGTTGCCGCAGTGTATGGCTGATGATGGGGATCGGCTTCTGTTACGTGTTCGGGCAGTATTTCTTCATTGCGTGGCTGCACACGTTTCTGGTGAAGGGCCGTGGATTCCGGGAGACGGAATTGTATTTCACGGCTGCGCCGTTCCTGCTGGGCGCGGTGAGCAACCTGGGCGGCGGGGCACTGGGCGACCGCGCGGTGTCGCGGTTCGGGCTCAGGTGGGGGCGGCGGGCAATGGGCGTGGGCGGGCTGAGTGTCAGCGCGATCTGCTTTGCCGCGGCGGCGCTGGTGGAGGACAAGGCAAGCATGCTGATTCTGCTGTCGGCGAGCTATGCGGGAACGACTTTGCAGCAGCCGTCGGTGTGGGCCGCGTGTGTTGACGTGGGCGGCCGGCAAGCGGGCGCGGTGTCGGCGCTGATGAATACGGCGGCGCAGGCGGGGTCGTTTGTACTGTCGGTGAGCTTTGGTGGTTTGGCGGCACGGTGGGGTTATGACGTGGCCCTGACGCCGGTAGTGGTGTCGTTGGGGGCGGGCGCGGTGCTTTGGCTGTTCGTGGATGCCGGCGGATTAGAGGGAGAGGCGGCCGCCCAGTGAGAGCGCGGCCCTGTGGATGCGGAGAGGGAGAAGCATGCCACCGGCGATCACGGCCAGCAGCAGCCAGTTGCGAAGGTCGGTGATGGCGGTGGCGGGCGCTTTGCGAACGGCGCTGAAGAGGAGCCGGGAAGCGGCGCGAAAGTCCCGGCGTTCCGCAGCCACCCAGGCAAAAAAGCGGGTCATGTTGCTATCGGCCTTGGGAAGGACATGCGCAAGGTCATGAGGCGTATAAGCCTGGACAAGACCTAACAAGGTTTGCCATTCCTGTTGGAGCGCGCACCAATCGAAGGACATCTGTCCCGGATGACGGCGGTAAAGGGTGAGGTGCTCGGGAACGGCGCGGCAGATATCAGGGCGGAGGGCGGCCACTCGCCAGCATAGGTCGATATCGTACATGCGGGGAAGACGCGGATTGAATGGTCCGGCTTGGTCGAGGACTTCGCGACGGACGACGAGGGCGGAGGTGTTGCCGATGACAAAGTCCTGGACGAGGGAGTCGAACGAAACAGTGCCGTAGGTTCGCGGCGAGGAGGGGCCGACGCGTTCGCCGCGGGCATCGATCATCTGCGACCAGTCGAAGGTGAGGCCGGTATCAGGGAGGGTGGCGAACGTTTGCAGGTGGCGTTCGAGCTTGTTGGGCAGCCAGAGATCGTCCTGGTCAAGGAAGGCGACAATCTCGCCACGTGCGCGTTGCAGCGCGATGTTGAGAGCCTGCGGCGCACCCGCGGACGCCTGACTGATGATGGCCACGCGGGGATCGTCAAAGTCGGCGACAGGCGCCGTGCACCCGTCGGTGGAGCCGTCGTCGATGACGATGAACTCGAAGTCCTGGAAGGTCTGCGCCAGAACGGAGCGCGCGGTCTGGACGAGGAATGGTCCAGCGTTGTGGACCGGGGTGAGGACGGATACGCGCGGGTGCGTGGGTCGCACGCCGGCCGGGTCTCGTACAGACATTTCCTTATTTGATTTCACGGCGGGGTGTGATATTCATATTCCCGTTCAGCCTTCGCTTTGGGCCGCGACCGCAATCATTCTTTAGGGTAAATCCCGATAGGAGGCCGAAGTGACCGCACGTCAGTCTGTTCCGCGCCTGCGCGGCCGCGCGCCGCTGGTGCTCGTTCTGGGGATGGTGTTGAGCGCCATTCCAAGTCATGCCCAAACCGGGCAGGGCGTTATCACCGGATCGGTGACGGATGTTTCCGGGGCGACGATTCCTGGTGTTGCCATCTCGGCGGTGAACCAGGAGACGAATTTCACTTATAATGCCGTGGCGACCGAAGAAGGGATCTACCGGATTCCTTACATGAATCCCGGCATGTACCGGATCAGTTTCTCACGGCCGGGATTCAAGGCGCTGGTGCAGTCGGGGATTCAGGTGCGTTCGACAGAGACGGCGCGGCTGGACGTGTCGCTGTCGGTGGGCGAAGTGGTGGAGAGGGTGGAGGTATCGGCGGGGGCGGCGTTGCTGGAGACCGAAACGTCGTCGACGGGCCATCTGGTGACGGGCAAGCAGCTCAACACACTGCCGACGCCGCAGATGAAGATTGAGAGCATGCTTTTCTTCGTCGCCGGCGTGACCAGCCAGGCGGGGAACGGCCACGCGGTGGGCGGGCGGACGCGTGCCTTTCAAATGACGAACGACGGCGTGATGGGAACGACGCCGGGGACAGGACAGATCTCAACGGCGCGCAACATCTCGACATCGCCGCACAACATGGAGGAGGTCAAGGTATTGACGACGGCGCTGCCGGCCGAGTATGGCCATTCCGGCGGCGGTGTTATGAGTATCACGTACAAGAGCGGCACCAACCAGTTCCACGGGTTGGCCGAGGAGCGCTATGTCCAGAAGCAGATGATCCACCGTGCGTGGCAGGATTCGCGGGTGGCGCCCGGCGATCTGGCGTTCCACCTGATTTCGGGGTCGATCAGCGGACCGATTATTCGCAACAAGACATTCTTTCTGTTTGGGGTGTGGCGGCATCACGAGAACTCAACCAACCAGGGCGAGGCGACTGTACCGAGTCCGGAGATGATGGCGGGCGACTTCAGCTTTCCGCAGCAGATCGCGAGCGGGGGCCGTGTAGATCCGATCTACGATCCGGATTCGCTGGTGCGTTTGGCCGACGGATCGTATTCGCGCACGCCGTTTGCCGGGAACATCGTGCCGCAGAACCGGTTCGATCCGGTGGCGAGGGCGTTTTTGGCGCTGAAGCCCTATACGGCTCCCAATGACCTGAACAGGCAGACCTTCTTCAATAGCCAGGGTCCGCAGAACAACCTCTACTACAACATTCCTTATACGTCGTTCCGGACGGCGTTCGACACGAAGATCGATCACCAGTTCAGCGACGGCCATAAGATTTTCGGACGCTGGTCGTATCCGCGGCACCGGTCGGGCGGTTACCAGCCAGCGCCTTCGGAGCACTATCTGGACTACAGCTTTCCGCTGCCGATTGACCAGAACCAAGTGGTCGTGTCGGATACGTTCACGCTGAATCCGACGACGGTGAACGAGATGCGGCTGGGATTCAACCGGCGCTACTACGTCCGATCTCCGGAAACGGTCGGCCAGGGGTGGGCGAAGAAATTGGGAATTCCAAACGTCTCGGACAAGACATTCCCCTCATTCCTGAACGGGTCGGGCGGCCAGTTGTACTTCCGCTTCCCGGAAGGCGGCAACGTCGACGTGAACGAGAATATGAGCTTCCAGGAGAACCTCACCTTTATCCGTGGCCGCCACACCTTCAAGGCCGGCTGGGAGATCATGCGGACACGGCACAACGTGTCTGTGCCGGCACAGCCTTCGGGCCGCTATGCCATGGCGGGCACGGAGTTCCCGTTCACGCCAAATACCGGGCATCCGTTCGCCAGTTTCCTGTTAGGAACGGTTGGCAGCGCGCAGTTCACGAACGACCTGGCAACGTGGCTGCCGCGGTGGTGGAGCAACGCTCTCTATTTCCAGACCGACTGGAAAGCAACCCGCAAACTCACCCTGAACCTCGGTGTACGCTGGCAGCACGAATCGCCCTACAACACCAAGTACGGGCAGCAGAGCCAGTTCGATCCGTCGGCGACTGACGAGTTAACCGGACGGCGAGGGGCCTTGCTCCATCCGAAGAACGCGCTCGCCCGCAGCGACCGCAACAACTTCCAGCCGCGCGTCGGACTGGCCTATAACTTCCGCAGTAAATGGGTGTTCCGGGGCGGATTCGCCGTCAACACGCTCGACCTGTTCACCAACAGTACGCTGGAGAATTTCGACGAGTATACGGCGACTGCGAATATTCAGCCCCAGCCGGGTAATCCCGCGTATGTATTCAAACTGTCCCAGGGTCCGCCGCCGATTAACTTCAACGTCCGGCCCGACGGATCGGTGCCGTATGTCGGGACAAATTATAGCCAGCGGACCGCTTCCTATTACGACCCGAACATGCGCAACCCGTACATCATGAACTGGAATGGCGGGTTCCAGTGGGAGTTTGCCAGAAACCTGCTGCTCGATCTGAGTTACCAGGGCTCTGCGGGAGTGGGCCTGCTCAATTTCTGGGACATCAACCAGGTTCCTCTGAACATCTCCTCCGATCCGGTGCAGTTGGAGCAGATCCGCCGTGCTACCCAGAACTTCAAGCCGTATCCGCACTTCGGGCAGATCCGGCATTACAGCAACTATGGCCACAGCACGTACCATGGCGGAACGATCAAGGTGGAGAAGCGGCTATCGAGCGGTGTCTCGTTCACCTCGTTCTACACCTTCAGTAAGTCGATTGACCAGGATAGTGACGATGCCCAGGCGGGCGGAGTGGACTTCTACAACCGGAGTCTGGAGAAGGCGCGTTCCGACTACGATGTCAGTCACCGCTGGGTGAGTTATTGGACCTGGCAATTACCCTTCGGCAAGAACCGGCGCTGGATGAATGGTTCCAGTATTGCGAGCCGTATTCTGGGCAACTGGGAGCTGAACGGGATCAACACACTCGAGTCGGGCGCCCCATTCGGATTCACGCACAACGGCAACTTGCCCGGAACCGGGGCCAATGTGTACCTGCCCGGAACGCAGCGGCCGAACATGGCCGCGGGCAAGACGTACGATGACATCCGGCTGGACTGGAACCGGCGCGGGCCTTGCCGGCACATCGCCGCGTGTATCGACCCGTGGGCCGACATCAACGCATTCGCGATACCGGGGTCGTTCACGCCTGGACAGTCTGGGCGGAACATCATCAGCGGTCCGGGATTGAACTGGCAACAGTTTTCGCTGGCACGGGTGATCCCGGTGAAAGAGCGATTCCGGGTGACGCTTCGTTTCGACATGAACCAACCGTTCAAGATCCCGTTCTTCTCGCCTCCGTCGTCGGCGGTGGACTTCCGCAATCCGCAGAACTTCGGGAAGATCCGGACAGCGCAGGGCGGCTTCTCGGGTTTGGGCGCGCGGACGTACATGCACGCGATTGTGCGGGTGGAGTTCTGAACGACGCAGGCTGATAGCGACGGCGCGGAAATAAGGCAACGGGGCGTCTGCCTGGTGGCGAGACGCCCCAGTTGGGTGTAGGCGTCAGGAGCTGATGGCCTTGTGGTGCGCGCCGGTGTTGATCTGGATCCGCTTCGGCTTGCTGGTTTCGAGGATTGGCACCTGGATATCAAGGATGCCGTTCTGGAGCCGGCAATGGACATGCTCCAGATCGAGGCCGGCGGGCAAAGTCCAGGCGGTGTAGAACTTTCCGTAGGCGAGCTGCGTGAACGCATTCCTGGCAAAGCCTTCCGGCGCTTTGCGTTCGCCCTCGATGACGATTTGATTGTTCTGGACCGTAACGTTGACGTCTTTGTCGAGGACGCCGGGAAGGATGGCCCGCAGGGTGAGGTAGTTCTCGGTCCAACCGGATTCCACCATGGGACTGAAAGTCCAGGTCCGTTCGGCGCCGGCAGGGGCAGGCCCTTGCTGCGCTTGGTAACCGTAGAAATTCTCGAACATCTGGTCGACAGAACGGCGGAACTGATCCAACGTCTGCCGAACATCGTTGGTAAACATCGTGCTCAACATACGTTTCTCCTAAAAGAAGTTAGTTTAGGAGGGGGGGATCGGACACTCGGCGGCGGGTAGCTGGAAGCGGCTTCTCAGCGGACCGCGGCGGGAGTGTTAGGAATCCCGACCCTCTCTGAGAGTGTTTCCGTTGACTAGAATGCCTCAAGAGAGGGGCGTTGTCAAGACTCAATCGGCAACAAATATGATTGAAGGCGACTAAGATATTTGTTACTCTGGAGTTAGTTAGTTGTAGGGAAAAGCTATGGTTTGTCAGCCACCGCATCCCGAATCGCTGAGTGCGCTCCGCCGGTTGCGCGATGAAGTAACCGGGCGCGGCGATCAGTGCCTGGGACTGCTACTTGCGGGCATCGAGGTGTATGCGTCGGTCGGGCGGGAAATGGAGCTTCTGGAGATCATGCGGAAGTTCGCCCACGATGCCGAAGAAATGGTTCGGAATACGCCCTCCGCGGCTGAATTGAGAAAGCTGTACGACCGCGAGGATGGTGAACCACCGCGGAAGTCCTGACAGCCTAGCCTGCTTTGAGGACTTCCGCGATGCGCCGGGCCACGATGTCCACTTCGCCCGGGGCGAGGAGCCAGACGCTCAGTTCGAGACCGTCCTTGGTGTAGGGGCGCACCTCGATGGAGGGCTCGCCGGCGCGCAGGCGCTGGATGGCTTCGCTGACGCTGAGCCGGATGTTCGCCGCATCCCAATGCACGCGCAAGTGCGGGCAGCGGTAATGGATCTCCGGGACAAACATCTCGGCGGTGACGCCGGGAATCTTTGTCACTGCTGAGCGGACGAGGTTGACGCGGCGCTCCCATTCACGCCACTCGGCCTCATGGTCGCGCTGGAAGTATTGTTCCAGCGTGACGAGCATAGCGAGCATCTCTTCCTTGTTGACCTTTTGGCCGCGGCCGATGGCGTCGCTGTTGGGAGGTCCGTTGAGGCGCGCGGCTTTAATCAGGTCGGCGTTGCCATAAAGCAGGCCGCAACTCTGCGGACCACGGAGTCCCTTGCCGCCGGAGACGGCCACGAGGTCGCAACCCAACTGAAGGGAGCGTGTGAAGTTGGACAAGGGGGGCACATCGGCGGCGATGTCGTTCAAGACCGGGATGCCATGCTTCCTGCCGAGAGCGGCGAACTCCGGCAGCTTCACCTGCCCCATGGGTTCATTGGTGTTGAAGAAATGCATCATCGCGGTGTTGGGGCCGATGGCGCGCTCGATCTCGTCGAGCGTTTCGACTTCGACATAGCGGATGCCGCAATTGCGCACGGCGTGGTCGTACCCATAGCGATGCGACTTCTGGATGATCACCTCGCTCTTCATGCCGGTGGTGTCGGGCAGGCGGCGCACCTTGTCGCGATCAAGACCTGTTAAACAGGCGGCTGTTCCGAGCGTCAGGGCCGACGCCGCGCCCGCGGTGACCATGGCCGAAGGGCAGCCGATCAGGGCGGCGATCTTCCTGCCCACCGCGTCGTGGACTTCGTCCAGGCGCATGTGCCGCGTGGCGGCGTAGTTCCAGGCCTGCTGAACCTCCGGCGGCATGATGGACCCGCTCAAGGCCGTGAACGGCTCGGCGGCGTTGATGAAGGTTCGCAGTTCCAGTTCTTTCAGGAAGTCGCGTTGCGGTCTGGCGGCCAAGGCGGCGCTGCGTCCAAACCAGGCGCCGAGAAACGGCAGGCTCCAGCGGGATTGCAGGAAGGATCTGCGGAGTAACATGACTTGCATTCTATCGCTCACCTTCCGCGTCGGTTGCCGTGTTGTTTTGCACGGGTCAATTCGTTTCGCAAGTGACTGATTCCATTGGCGACGGTATGTCGAAATTTGTCGAATTGCCCCGGAGAGGGTTGCCGCAGCAGCGTTTGTATTTGAGGTTGGAGCCGCAAGGGCAGGGTTCGTTGCGACCCACCTTTTTGCTCCGCACCGGCTGTTGAGGCGGTTCCGGTTCCGAGGGCATTTCGTTTCGCAGTGAGTCCGATTCTTGTGAATTTGTGTCGAATTCTGTCGAATTGGGGAGCTTCCAGTCCTGTTTGAGGACGGCGAGGGCGGCCTTGAGACGAACAGACGGCGAAGCTTCGGTGTCAGAGAGGATCTGCTGGATGTTGGTGACGGCGAGGCGGGTGAGCATCGCGATTTGGGTGCGGAACTGCTTTTGGAATTCGGTGTTGGCGGATTCGACGGCTTTGAAGAAGAGGGGGTTCTTCGCCCAGTTGTAGAGGGTGGAGCGGTGGATCTTGAGTTCCGCGGCGACGGCGGGAATTTCGAGTCCGAAGCCGAGAGCGATGGCCGCGGTGGCTTGGAT